>JAFWFL010000021.1 GCA_017515595.1 Coriobacteriales bacterium | reverse complement strand
CTTTCTTGTAAGAGTCTTTGGCTGTCAAATGAACTTCCACGACGGTGAACGTGTGCGCGGTATGCTTGATGCTGCCGGAGCAATTGAAGTCGAAACCATTGAAGAAGCAGATATTGTAGTATTTCTCACCTGCTGCGTTCGCGAAGCTGCAGATACCCGCCTATATGGTCAGGTAGCAACCATCAGCACAACGCCTACCCGCGAGGGCGTAGATCACCGTATCATTGCCATTGGAGGCTGCATAGGACAACGTGACGGAGAAGAGCTCTTTAAAAAGCTTCCACATGTAGACATTGTTTTTGGCACCCATACGCTCTACCGTCTTCCTGATATGCTCCTCAGCGCAAAAGAGGGCATACGTCACCAGGCCGCTCTTCTCGAATCAGATATTGACGGTTGCACGGCATCAGATCTGCCTTCGCATCGTGACGACTCATTTCACGCCTGGGTACCCATTACCTATGGATGCAACAACTTTTGCACCTATTGTATTGTTCCTTATGTTCGCGGACGCGAGCGGAGCCGTACCAAAGAATCTGTACTCGAAGAAATCCGTAATCTTGCAAGTGAAGGCGCGGTTAAAGAGGTTACGCTTCTTGGCCAGAACGTCAACTCATACGGCCGCGATCTCTATGGTGAGCCTCAGTTTGCAAAACTTCTCGCACAGGTAGGTGAGTGCGGTATCCCCCGTATTCGTTTTGCTACAAGCCATCCAAAAGACCTGAGTGATGAGACCATTGAGGTCATGGCCACAACGCCTGCCATCATGCCTGCTTTGCACCTGCCCGCACAATCAGGTTCATCGCGTATTCTTAAAATGATGAACAGGACCTATAACCGTGAGCAGTACCTCACGCTTGTCAATAAAGTCAAGAACGCTATTCCCAATATCGCCCTTTCTACCGATATCATAGTAGGATTCCCCGGCGAAACGGAAGAAGACTTTTTAGACACACTGAGCCTTGTGCAACAAGTTGGATACTCTCAGGTATTTACCTTTATTTACTCAAAGCGCGAAGGTACTCCGGCAGCGCGTATTGTAGATACGACTCCGCGCGAAGTTATTCAGGACCGTTTTGACCGCCTGGTAGAGGTTGTTCAGACCGGCGCTCTTGCAGAGAATCAGCGTGACATTGATTCTACCGTTCCTGTTCTGTTTGAGGGCTTCTCAAAGCGCGATGCAACTATGCTTGTAGGCCGCTCTCCCCGCAACCAAACCGTCCACGTTCCGCTTCCGTCAGATAAATCTGTAGATGATTTCAGGGGCCAAATCATAGATGTCCATCTTGAAGAAGCCAAAACCTGGTATCTGAAGGGTTCTTTTATTCATGGATAATATGCCTGATACCACCCAGGTAGTTGCCATTGTTGGCCCTACAGCATCAGGAAAATCCTCTCTTTCGAACGATCTTGCCGCCTTGCTTGAGAGCTGTGTTGTCTCTACCGACGCCATGCAGGTCTATAAAGGCATGGACATAGGAACCGCAAAAGAACCGTTAGAGGCGCGCAAGGTTCCGCTTCTCTGTGTTGACCTTGTCGACCCAACGGTAGCATACTCTGTTGCGTTGTTTGCTCAAGAAGCCCGCAGTCATATTGACTCTTATATCAGCCGGCAAAAGATTCCCGTTGTCTGCGGAGGCACCGGTCTTTATGTGCGTGCCGCTCTCGAAGAAATGGATTTCCCCAAGGGAGAACAGCAAAGCGATCAGCGTATACGTCTGGAAGAACTCGCCCAAAAACTTGGTCCCGAGGCTTTCCATAAACTCCTTCAAGAACAGGACCCGGCAAGCGCCGAGCTCATTCATCCCAATAATGTACGACGCGTTGTACGGGCTTTTGAACTTCTCGAACAGGGTTCATCATATGCCCTCGAGCATGAGACACTTCATGCCTGCAAAGACCGCCATATAACCAAACGTATTGGTCTTATGGTTAACCGTGATATTCTCTATGAACGCATTAACAAACGAGTTGACACGATGATAGAGCAAGGCCTCGTACAAGAAGTCGAGTCGCTCTACGAACAAAACCTGCTTACGTCTCAAACGGCTTCTCAAGCAATAGGATACAAAGAAATCATTGATGTACTCGAAGGCCGAGAAACCCTTGAGAATGCCATTGAACTTATAAAACGTTCTACCCGCCGATACGCCAAGCGCCAAATGACGTGGTTTAAGCTTGATCAACGTATTATATGGCTCGATGCTAACAATCTTGATATTGAGAGCACTGCCGTATCCCTCTATCATTCATTGCCCGTAGTACACAACTCCTAACCGTAAGGATACTACATGCCCGCAGAACGGCCAATTTCAACCTATATTCCTCCCGAGAAGTGCATCCTCGTTGGTGTTGATACAGGACTTGAAGAACGCTCGGTAGAATCATCGTTAGACGAGCTTGCACGTCTTGCAAACACTGCCGGAGCCGACCCTATTGCCCGCCTCACGCAGCGCCTTGACCATCCAAATTCCAAAACATTTTTAGGAAGCGGCAAAGTTCTTGAGCTCAAAGAACTCGCAGATTCTTTAAAGGCAGACGTCATTATTTTTGACGTGGAGCTCACTCCGTCTCAACAGGCTAACCTAGAAATAGCAGTGGGACGTTCATACAAAATTATTGACAGAACGGCGCTCATTCTTGATATCTTTGGCCTTCATGCCACAACTCACGAAGGCAAAATTCAGGTACAGATGGCGCAGCTGCAGTATTTGTATCCCCGTTTGCGCGGTATGTGGGCCCACCTTGCAAAAGACAAAACCCGCGGCGGTATTGGTTCCCGCTTTGGCCAGGGCGAAAGCCAGCTCGAAGTTGACCGAAGACTCATTCGCAAACGAATTTCGGTCTTGCGCGATGAACTGGCTCATCTTGAGACAACAAGAAGCACTCAGCAAAAGAGCCGCTACGAGTCAGATACCTTCAGGGTTTCGCTCGCCGGCTATACCAACGCGGGTAAGTCTACACTCTTGAACCAGCTTACCGGTGCAGATGTCTATGTACAAGACCAGCTTTTTGCTACCCTCGACCCAACCTCGAGAGTCCTCGAACTCCCCGGCGGCCGGCAGATTATTGTGTCCGATACCGTAGGTTTTGTACAAAAGCTCCCCACAACCCTTGTAGAGGCATTTAAATCTACGCTTTCTGAAGTAGCCCATGCTCATCTGATCTTAAAAGTCGTCGATGCAACTGATGAAAACCGTGAGCATGAACTTAAAGCTGTTGACGAAACCCTTGATGCAATTCATGCCCACGATATTCCCGTTATTGTTGTCTATAACAAGTGCGACCTTCTTGATGAAATAGAGCTCGAAGCTCTTCAGCACCGCTACCCGCATGCACTCTTTGTATCTGCTCAAACAGGCTGGGGAATTGATACTCTTATAGACCGATTAAGCCGCACGGCAGCAGCCCGGGACACAACAGTGAGCGTCATAATCCCATTCTCAAACGCCCGTCTTGTACAAGATTGCCATACAAGAGGCCGCATCATACAAGAAGAATGCAAAGAAGACGGCTATCACATTACCGCAGAAGTCCCGCCCGCACTTGCAGGCCAGCTCATGCCTTATTCCATAGACAAAGACACTGATACTGCCCAAGAGCCTGCCTAAAGAGATAAACGATTAAATAGTCCTGATTAGCGCTACCACACGACCCAAAATGAGCGGATTGGTAGTATAAATAGGCTCCATAAAGGGATTCTCAGGCTGAAGCCGAATGCAGTTTTTCTCTTTATAAAACGTCTTAACGGTAGCGCTGTCATCAAGCAGCGCCACAACAATTTGGCCGTTCTCTGCGGTTTCTGTCTTTTTGACAATAACGTAGTCACCGTCCATGATGCCGGCACGTATCATGGATTCACCTTTAACACGCAAAACAAATGATGCGTCGCTTCCAACCAATGATTCAGGCAATGTAATGTAAGACTCAATATTCTGATCAGCCAAAAGGGGAGTGCCGGCTGCCACTCTTCCCACAAGAGGCAAGCTTACCATTCTGCCTGCAGTATGCACCTCAGAAGCGCTGTTGACATCATCAATAAAACCGTAGGGATTCCCTCCAACAATCTCCAGAGCACGTGACTTTGATACATCACGCCTAATAAGCCCCTTATCTTCAAGCGCATTTAAGTGAGTTTGTACAGTTGATGGACTTTTTAAACCAAGCTCTGCAGCAATTTCCCGAACACTTGGCGGATATCCCTGAGAAGCAACCTCTCTGCAGATAATATCATATATTTGCTGCTGGCGTTTTGTCATATTATTTGACCTGCGCATATATTTCACTCCCCTTTATACCAAGTATTTGTTTTTCTTCTATAGAATAGCATACATATGTTCGTATTACTGTTCTTTATAAGAGTTCACAAGAATTATACGTACATATGTTCGTTCTGATTCTGTCAGTCCCAAAAAGATACTTCTTCACATCAACTAAAGGAGGAAGTATGTACGCAACAGAACGTTCTTTCAAAAAGACATATAACAATTTTTACCTGACAGACCAGCCTTATTACAAGGCAAGACATTGTTCTTATAAGACTAAACAGCATCCTCATAAAACAGAACAACATATTTACAAAAAAGCAGAACATCGTGCTTATAAGGCAGAACATCGTTTTGGGGAATCAGTTCGTGCTTTAAGCTTTGGATACAGCGGCGAGCAAACATTATGCCCGGAGCGTTTTTATGAGGCTAAAGCGAAGGGTATCATGTTTGCTCGCCGCTGTATCCAAAGCTTAAAGCACGAACTGATTCCCCAAAACGATGCCGAACGAGAAAGACGTAAAGCCGGAACCATTCTGGTAATCATCTCATTTATCATATGTCTAGCCTTTTTAGTTCTTTTACAACCCTTTGCACATATTCAGAACCCCTTACACGATGTGAACTATTCCGTCGACTGCATACACGTATATGAAGGAGAATCTCTCAACGATATTTGTTCGTTCTATACCATAGACAATACGACCCTTGAGCAACGCATTCTTTGGACCCAGCAAAGAAACAATCTTGACAACATCGATAATCTTGCAGAAAGTTTTATAGAAATTCCTGTTGCTCAAAAGGGGAGTATTTAACATGCAAGACAAACGTGCTATTCTTCGCCTAAGAACTGTTACGCCATGATTTTATGCGTTTTAGGCACATAAGACAGCTCAAAGGCAATGCTTAAGATACATAGTGATTGATCACGTAATAGTTCCTAACCTTATTAAGGAGGAATTATGCGTTGTCCAAGGTGCGGCTGTGAAGATTCCCGGGTAATTGATTCTCGCCCTTCAGAATTGGGTGATGCCATCAGGCGCAGACGCGAGTGTCTTAATCCTCAGTGTCTTGAGCGTTTTACAACCTATGAGCGTCGCGAAGAAACACCAATTCTTGTTCGAAAAAAGGATAATACGCTTGAGCCGTTTGACCGAGAAAAAATGATGCGGAGCCTTACAAAGGCAACCATTAAGCGTTCTGTCTCTGTAGAACAAATGACGGCTATTATTGACGATATTGAGTCTGAGTTACATAATTCTTTTAAGTCTGAAGTTTCTTCAAAAGCTCTCGGAGAAATGGTTCTCAACAGATTGCTTGATGTTGATAAAGTTGCATACGTAAGATTTGCATCAGTGTACAGAGAGTTTCAAGATATTGACGGATTCTATCAAGAACTCAATACGATTGCGTCACAAGCAAAGCAAGAGGCATAAGAATCTTTGCCTTGCTCCTCTAGCGTGATCTGTATATTTGTCTGATAATATATCTTATGTATCATTTGCATTCAATTTAGTTATGAACGAGTAAGCGCGATACACCGCTTCTACCCTGCAGGTTTGCGATGTATCGCGCTTTTTGAAGCACGTATTCTTTTGACAAGAATACTTATGCGTTAAGTTTATTGTACATAGCTCTGAATGCCGCGAGATTTGCCTCAAGTGTTTTTGGAGGAATTCTCGATTCAATTGATTTTTCCCAAGCCTTCTCAGAAAGCGGTAAAAACTTAGCGGCGGCGCCAAGGAGAGCAACATTTGCTGTCTTGGGATTGCCGGCTTCGCGGGCTACGGCCTCGGCATCAAAAATGTCAACGCTATGCTCCCCCAATTGCTTTAAGGCTTCATGAATGCCCTGCGGCATTTTGGCCTGTCCGGTAAGAACACTCATGGGTTTGATTTGAATGTCATTCACAATAATATGGCCGTCATTTTTGAGATAGTGCGCATTGCGTACGGCTTCGAGTAATTCGAATGAGATAATAATGTCTGCCTGAGCCGGATCGCACACCATAGACGAGACGTTCTTTCCAAAGCGCACGGTTGTGGATACGGCGCCGCCACGCTGGGCCATACCGTGAATCTCCGACACCTTAACGTCATATCCGTCATTCATGGCTGCACGTGCCAAAAGATCGGCGGCGGTAATGGTGCCCTGGCCGCCCACTCCGCAAAGCATGACAGTAATGGGCTTCTCGTTAACTGCAGTATCGCAACTCATGGCTACTCACCTTCTTTACTGTGTATTGCATTGAACGGGCAATATTGTTCACACTGCGAACATCCGTTACACAGCTTATCATTAATCTCTGCAATGTTGGTATCATACATACTGATAGCAGGACATCCAATACGTGTGCATGTTCCGCAACCGCGGCAAGCTTCTGCATCAACTACACGCACGGTATTATGAATACGGTATTCAACAACGCACGGCGCCTGGCAAATAACAACCGAGAGTTTGTCTTTGTTGTTCGCCGCAGCCTTAAGGGCTTCTCGGACAGCTTTGACATTGTGAGCGTCTACCTGAACTACGTCCTCTACACCAATCGCCTTGAGAACCTTTGGCAAATCAAGTTCATTGGTTTGCCTGCCCTGAAGCGTCTTGCCGCTTATGGGGTTACCTTGCCCGCCCGTCATAGCGGTTGTACGGTTATCGAGAATTACAATGTTACCCACTCCGGCATTATAAACGGTAGATACAACTCCCGAGAGTCCCGAATGTGCAAAAGTTGAGTCTCCGATGATCGAGAAGACCGGTCTGTTAGATGTTGACTGAGAAACTCCGGCTTTGCTCTCAAGCTCGCGGGCAACCTCAAAACCATGGCCCATAGAGACAGATGCACCCATATCTATGGCTGATTCGAGCGTTGTAAGCGGAGCCAGCGCTCCGAGTGTATAGCAGCCAATGTCACCCAAAACAATTGCTTTCATGCGTTTAAGCTCATTAAAGGCAACACGATGAGGGCAGCCTGCACAGAGCGCCGGTGGCCTTGGAGGAACAGCAACTTGCTTTTGAAGCTCAAGAGCTGTGGTGTTCTGCTCGATAGGAGATCCGTAGGACTCCTTCAAAAGCATAGCGCTCATCTCAAATGCTGCCGGCAGAGGACTCGTCCACGGCGTTGGTTCAATACCAAATGCACGCACTCCCTTAAGGAGATACGGGTATGCTTCGTCAACAACATAAAGCTCATCAACAGAATCGGCAAAAGCCCTGATTTTACTCTCGGGAAGCGGATGCGTCATACCAAGCTTTAAGGTCGAAGCCTCAGGGAATGCCTCACGAACATACTGATAGCATGCGCCGGAAGCTATAAATCCAATTGATGTATCGCGAATCTCGGCATGGTTAAACAGTGAGGTCTCGGAACACTCTTCCAATTCTGCAAAGCGTTTATCTGATTCAAGACGCTTTGGCCTTGCATATGCCGGCATCATAACCCAGTCTGGAATACTGGTTTGGTACGGCACCGGTTGCGCTGCCTGGCGGTCATGAGTCTCTACCAAGGTCTTGGTATGAGAAATACGCACGGTAGAGCGAATCATTACAATGGTCTTGAGCTTCTCGGATAACTCAAAAGCAGCTTTGGTCATTTCGAGAGCTTCTTCCGAGTCTGCAGGTTCAAACAAAGGAATCTTTGCGAACTCGGCATATACACGGCTGTCCTGTTCATTCTGAGAAGAAAACATTCCTGGGTCATCAGCAGCCAAAATGACAAGTCCGCCGTTAACGCCAGCATATGCGATGGACATGAGCGGGTCTGACGCCACATTTACGCCTACATGCTTCATGGTAACGAGAGCTCTGTGCCCCGCCATAGAAAAGCCAATTGCGCTTTCGAGAGCTACTTTCTCATTAATTGCCCACTCGGCATACACACCTTCAAGCTTAGAAAAAGATTCGAGCGTCTCGGTAGAAGGCGTACCCGGATATCCAAAACCGGCATCACAGCCTGCTTCCCAAGCACCGCGCGCTATAGCTTCGTTGCCTGATAAGAGAATCTTACTCACAAATACCTCCCCCATTAATTCATTCAGATACATGCAAATCAACGTGCTAATAATACACTTATTAAGCAGCTGTTTGCTCTGGATATGGGATATTTATTTGGAAAAACGCTTAAACAGGCGATCCGCCGCCAATAGACTCGGTAACATCATCTATTTGGACAAACATACCGGGATAAGGAGCGTCTATGAATTGGTTTTTACCTATGTAGATTCCCACATGTCCGTCGTAGGGGAAAATAAGATCACCTGGTTCCATAAGCTCAATGTCTTCCACCCAATTGCCAAGGGCCTGGATTTGAGCTATTTGATCCCAGGTAGAACGTCCAATTTCATAACCTTCGAGCGCATAACAATGCTGCACAAAACCAGAGCAGTCAAAACCTCCGAACGCGCCAAAATTGGTATCGTCGCCACCCCATACATAGGGAATACCCAGACAGGCATAAGCGTCTTCTACGATTGATCCCTGAGACTCCCCCGGGAAGTATATGCCTATCTCTGCTCCTGCCTGTGCCGCAGCGGTTGCTGTAGCCCTGATTTGCGCCGCTTCCAGGAGCTCTGCTTGCTGAGCCTCAAAAAGAAGCTGTACTTCTTCAGAGAGTCCGGCAACTATGGCATCTGCCTCAGCCTTTTGGGCTGCAAGCTCGGCTTCCTGCTCTTCTAATTTTTGCAAAAGCTTGGCCTGTTCTTCTTCCTGGTTCGAAAGAAGAATCTTTTGATCCTCCAGCCGCTGCTTAAGCTCTTTAATATCATTTATTGTTTCTATCTGGGAATCCTGTACTGCTGCTGCATAGTATCCGCGTGTCACGTAATCATTTAAATCACGTGAACTCATAAGGACATCAAACAACCTCAAGGAACCTGATTTATAGCTGATCTCGCAAAACGCCGCCAAAGCATCCTGCGCTATAACAAGTTCTTTTGCCGTCTCTTCAATTTGACCTTGAGTGACCTCAATATCGCCTTGAATATTCCTGAGATCTGCTTCTGTTCTGCTTTTCTCAACCTGCGTCGATTCGAGTTTTGAACCTACGGCCTGAAGCTTTTGCTTGGCCTCGTCATATTGCTTTTGAGCTGCTTCAAGCGCTGCGGTTTCTTCTTCGCCGCGTACCTTTGGCTCAGCATAAGCAAACCTGTGTGACAAAGATAAGGAGAGGAGCGCTATCATGCACATACTGTTGCGCACAAATGAGCGTCGCGTGTTTTCAGCGTACATTGTTTACCACTCCCCTCTCTTTTTAGTGTTTTGAGCGAACAAAACCGGATTTTTCTATTAAACAGGACATCCGCCACCCATAAATCCATAAATTGTATCTACCTGAATAACCGTTCCGGGATACGGTGCATGAATTACCTGTCCTCCGCCAATATAAATCTGCACATGTCCTTCATGTGGGAAAACCAAATCTCCCGGTTCAAGAAGATTCACACTGGTCACCCAGTTCCCTAAGGCCTGTATCTCAGCTATCTGCGTATAGGTTGTTCTCGATATTGAGTATCCGCAGCAGGCATAGCAATACTGAACCAAACCTGAGCAGTCAAAACCGTCTGTAGTTGTACCGCCCCATTCATAAGGAATTCCCAGACATGAATAAGCAACGCCAACAGCTCCGGGCACGTGGTGACCGTTCCCGGTATATACCGGCTCTTCTTCCTGAGGTTCCTCATGTTCAGTCTCATAATAGTCTTCACCCGGCGTTTGCTCATCAGATGCATCACCGGGGTTTTCGTTATTATCATAATCCTCATTGGCGTTATTCTGATCTTCAAGAACAGGTTCAGGTTCTGCTACAACCAACGCCCAACCGGATACATCTGAGTCAAGAATCTGATCTTCATGAGGATGAGAATCCTCTATAAATTCGTATGGCTCTTCTGCAATTGGCTCAGGCTCTGTCACCGGTTCAGGTTCAGGCTCGGGAGCAGGAGCAGGTTCTTGTTGAACCGGCTCAGGTTCTGCCTGAGCAATATCTTCGAACGGAAGCTCGACATTTTGCTGTTGTTCAGTCTCTTGTTCAGGTACATAGATCTCTTCCGGGATCTCAGAAAAACCGGTTTCGTGCTCCTGCGGTTCAACATATTGTTCTTCTACAGGTACTGTCTGAGAGTTTTCTGATTGTTGGTTCTCAATGACGCTTGTATCAGTATTGTCTGCAGTTGTTTGCGGCGCATCATTATTGTTTTGAGGCTCAGGTTGCGCAATGGTTTGCTGCTCTTGCGGTTCCTCAACCCGGCTCTGCTGCCCTGCATTGCTTTGAGAATTCTGCGATGTGTTTGCAGCATCTTGTGCCGCGCTGCTTGATTGCGTACGCGGCAAAGAAGCAAGATAACGCTCGTACTCTTCTTGTTGCGCCGCAGCTTCTTCTCTTTTATTCTGTTCAATAAGATTTACCACATCATTGCTCAGACTTGCGGTATAGTTTTCATAATAAGAAACGCTTGCCTCAAGCTCTCTGGAATATGCTTGCTGATCTTCTAAAAGCGCTTTTTGGTCTTCGCGCTGCTCCAAAAGAAACGCTTCCTGAGCCTCCAGAGACTCTTTAAGCGTCTGCACTTCTCTTATGGCATTTGCGTCTGCTTCTGAAGCTTTATCTGCATAATGAACTCTGCTGACAAAGTCATCAAAGTTAGTAGATTCCATAATAACACCGAGAATATCGGCGTTTCCGGCTTTGTAATTAGCACGTATACGGCTTGCGAGAATATCCTGTGCTTCTGAGAGCTCGAGTTGTTTCTCGGTTATTTCTGCCTCGATATTTGATATGGCAATTTCGAGATTGGCTAAGGATTCTTCGCATTTTGTGAGATTATAATCTGCAGTTTCGAGCTCGCGCCCAATGTTTTGAAACTCACGCATTGCAGCATCATACTCAGCCTGAACATTTTCGAGTTGTTTTTGGGTATCGCTCTTGAGTTCATCGCCAAATACCTTATTGGTATAATGTGAAATAATAAGCCCGCATACGGTTAGACTGAGACCGCTTACAAAGGCTCGCCTTGTGAGCATTTGACGCTGTTGTTCATTTGATTGTGATTCTATGCGCGCCATAATACGTCTCCTCTTGTGTGTTCATAGTACCTGCTATAAGCACACATCCTTGCATTATCTGGCGCAAAACACCAAAACCGCTTGGTGATCTCCTCTTATGTGCGAACGAAGATGCTGCTGGCGTTTAAAGTGTGTTGCGCTTCGTTTGCATGACATACTCATACAATTTATATTGTATCAGCGAATAATCACTTAAAAAAGAACAATTCCGATTTTTTTTGATTGATTCAGGAACCTTGCATAAGGATTCCATTTCAATGAGTCAAAGAGAATCGTCGCAATTGACTCATTAATAACCAAATTCGTCTCTTACTTCTCTTCTGATAATGCTTTCGCTCACCGTACTTGTTAAGCGAATAAGATTCTCAAGCTCGGTATTAAAACGTTTTTTGACCTGTTGCTCGTCTGCATTTGACATACGGGCCAAACCGGATGAAATAGTGCTCTTAAATATGGGAAGCTCGCGGTTGGCACGCTGCACATAGAGCCTCAAAAACCTTGGGTCAATTCCATACTTTTGAAGTTCGTATGCCGCAACAATAAGTTTGGTATCAATACCGTTATAGCAGGGTCTTCCTGCTTGATTTGTCTCAATCGTTATAAGACCGTGATCAGCCAAAAGACGAATAAACGGAATCGGAACATCAAGCTTAACGTGGGCTTCTTCGAGTGTGATTAAACCGTCAACATTCTCGAGAGGATTTGCTTCTTTGTTATAAGAAGAGATTTCTGCAAGCTCGGGAACTTCTTCTCCCCTGTCTCGCGCCTCAAGACGCTCCTTAATCACTGCCAACGGGTAAAAATACTTGCTCTGAAGCCTTAGTACGGTTTCGAGCCTGTCAATGTCTTTCTCGGTATAACGACGGTAACCGTTCTTTGTACGGTGCGGAGAAACAAGACCTTCTGCCTCTAAAAAACGCACTTTGGAGACCGTAAGATCCGGATAAGCCGAAGAAAGCTTTTTTACGACGCTTCCAATGGTATAAGTATCTGCAACTGGCATAATACGAGCCCCCCAATAAAACGGAACACAAAGATTACTAGTGCAAGGTGAAAATCATCTTAAAGGTACCAATCTGTATGCTCGAGCCGCTTGTAAGCTCAGCTTGAGAAACAATGGCACCGTTAACCCATGTTCCGTTCAGAGAACTGAGGTCTTCTATCACGGCCCTGCCACCCTGAAGACTCAAATGTGCATGTCTGCGCGAAACGGTTCTGTCATTGAGGAAGACTTCACAGTTTGGATCACGCCCAATGGTAACTTCAGGAATATCAAGTACAAAGTTCTGACCGGTGGATGGTCCGCGCACAATAACAAGCTCAGCCAAACCGTGGTTAGGCATCCCCAGGTCAATTCCGGGCATAGTGGGATCAATGTTGTTTATAGGAAACGATTGCGTTTTGTCGTCAATTGGAGCCATGCTTCCTATCCTTTCTCATAAAAAACGAAGTAATTATAATAATACAAGGCTCTCATTAAGATTGTATGATCGCTTGTAAATATGGATTAAATGAGCTTAATTGACGTGGTTTTCCGTCAGTATATAAGCCGCGCGTTGCAAGTACGCCGTCACTATTACTCCATATTGCACACCCATACAGTTCACCGGGCGTAGCTAAACTATTAGAAGATGTTATTACCTTTAATGAATCATAATTTGATGTACCTAAAGGTGTGCGGCTTATTGCATCATAGCGAGAGGTAACCGGATACCAAAGACCAAACCTGAACGGCGCTGCCGCATAGCCAAACACCGTGACATTGCCCAGGCAAATGTCTCGTTCCGGGAAATGATTATATGCCCAGTCAAGCATGGCCTGAGTGTCATTAAATCTGTCGGGGGTTGTCTCGGCAAACAAAACAACGGTAAACAGCGTTACGCCCCCGCGTGTTGCACAACCCAAAAATGCATTTCCTGCTCCGTAGGTATATCCGGTTTTTACACCGCGCATACCCGGGTAGTTATTAAGCAGATCATCAGTTGAGTAGAACGTGCGTACAGAACCGCCGGAGAAAATATCTGCATGCTGGGTTCCTACTATGGTTTTAAAAACATCATACTGCCAGCAATACCTTGCAAGATTCAGCAGGTCCCGAGCGGTTGAATAATGGCCTGAAGCATCAAGACCATGAGGGTTTGAAAAGTGTGTTGAATCCAGACCAAGAGCGGCCGCTGTAGCGTTCATTCTTACCACAAACGCTTCTTCTGACCCTCCCACTGCCTCTGCGATTGCGACTGCGGCATCATTGCCTGAATGAATAAGCAATCCGTAGAGAAGATCAATGAGCGTAAGCTGTTCGCCGGCATAAAAATTCATTGCAGAACCGTCTGTTCCGGCGGCATTCTGGCTTATGGTAACCACAGTATTCAGAGGAATACCGCTCTCGAGCGTAACAAGAGCTGTCATGATTTTTGTAATAGATGCCATGGGCATCTCATAATCTGCATCGCGTTCAAAAAGGCTTGTTCCGTCGAGCATCATAACCATAGCTTCGCCGCAAGAGATACTCGGCATGTCATATCTGCCGTATACTGACCAGTCCTCTGCATATGCCTGTTTGCTTTGCGGACCAAACATGCCAACGCATATAGCAAGACATGTACAGAGTATACAGGCTATAAATGCTTGTCTTCTCGTCTTAATACTTGCTTTCATATTTAATTAAGCTCCTCACATATCCTGAGAAGTGGATTCTTTGATTAACTTCAGTCCCTTAGCGGTATAAACGCAGGCTGTTATAAAAGAAAGAATACAACCAATATAAATAATCCAGATACCAATTGATACCGGTTCTGAACCAAAACCGGGAAGCCATGATGCTTCAAAAAGATTTAAACCCGGAACTATAAATATCTGGAGAAGCTGAACGGCAAAACCTGCCATTAAAACAAATGTACACGCTTTCCCAATAAATACAACGTCTATAACGGTATGGGTCTTCTTTAAAACATAGCTTCCGCCCAGGAATAAATAGACATCCCTTGCAATAATAAAGACAACAATCCAAACCGGTATAAGTCCGGCAAACAAAAGCGCTAAAACGGCGGAGAAAATTAGTACTCTGTCCATGATAGGATCAAAGCGCTTGCCAAATACACTGACCTGGTTAAACCGTCTTGCTATTTGTCCGTCAAACCAATCTGTTGATGCTGCAACAATATAAATGCATATTGATGCAATGCGAAGATCCTCAAACTGATACATAATGAGAAACGCTACCGTAAGAATCAGTCTGAACAGAGTGATAAGATTCGGTATAGTTTTTAAGGTATGTAACGGATTCTCAGGCGAACCCAAAACCGGTTCCTGAGCATTGTTATTTATTTGTTGTTGCATTTGACCGGTATCGCTAATCACAAATCATCCATTCGTACAATCGAAAAACATACAAGTGTTAATAATACCCAAAAGCAGCATGAAAAGTGCCCTAAAAGCAAAAAAGCCGGAAGAAATTCTTCCGGCTTGAAAAATTCTGGTCGGGCAAGCGGGATTTGAACCCACGACCCCTTGACCCCCAGTCAAGTGCGCTACCAAGCTGCGCTATTGCCCGTTTGAGCTCGTATACTTTAGCACGACTTTTTAGAAATAAATCGTCTTTTTTGCTCTACACAAAATCTGACAAATTGTCTCACTCGCTCAAACACTCTTCTTGCTTTATGCGCTCTATTGTAGCGTTTATGGCAACCGAATAGTCAAAACCCTTGTTTACGAGATATCTTGCCAGCTTTTGATGAGGATTTTTCTCAGGCACACCCTTTCTTTGTAATAGCTTGAGCGCACGTTCAGCTTCTGACTCAGGAGTTATAAATGCATCTGGATAACCGGGAATATCACTCATCATGATTCCGTTTGTTTTGAGGCTTTGCTCAATACGGTTAAGACCCCATCCCTGACGAAGCTTTGATTTTATAAAGCATTCTGCAAAGCGCATATCATTAAGCAGAGAAACACGTTTGGCACGTTGAATAGATTCTTCTATAACATCAGACGTGTACCCGTACTCAGAGAGTTTTGTCCTTATTTGCGCGCAAGAATACTCCCGCCTTTTAACCAGAGAAACCAACGTGTTAAATGCAGCGTCAAAAGTAAGCTGATTCAAATATTCTGTTACTTGAGCAATCGAAACAAATTCCCGTTTTTGTCTTCCGAACCTTTTTGCGACAGGCCTAAGAACATGAATGATCTTAATGGTATCATTGCTGATGTTACTCAGATAAATACATTCGTATTCAATGCGCTCGCCCGTTTGCGGGAGATCTTGCGAACCGCTTTTATCTATCCACTGAGCATATATGCTGCAGTTCTCGCAGTTCTTTGCTGTATGCGATTTATCCTGCATATTCTCAAGCAGGCTTTTAATTCGCTCAACTTCTCCGTTTGACATGCAAATGCATCCAACTACATATACATATCTTCGCCGGAACCGGCAGATTCAAAATCAACGCCTGACAGTGTGTGTGGTCCTGCCTTTTCAACGTCAATACTATCATCCTGTATGAGACCCTCGGCTACACGCACTTTATACTCAATCTCTGAGCATAATGTTGGGTTGTCTTTAAGACTCTGCTTTGCTGCGTCGCGTCCTTGTCCTAAGCGCTCCCCTGCGTAGGTATACCAGGAGCCGGCTTTTTCTACAATACCGTCTTCTACGGCCATATCAAGAACACAGCCCTCTTTTGAGATGCCTTCGCCGTACATAACGTCAAATTCAGCCTGTTTAAAGGGGGCGGCAACTTTATTTTTGACAACTTTTACCCGTACGCGGTTACCAATAATTTCTGTGCCTTTTTTAATACTGTCAACCCTTCTTATCTCCAAGCGTACCGAAGAGAAGAACTTAAGGGCACGACCGCCTGTTGTTGTCTCGGGATTACCGAACATAATGCCAATCTTCTCACGCAGCTGGTTAATAAAAATACAGGTTGTCTTTGATTTCGAAAGAGAACCGGCAAGCTTTCTTAAAGCCTGGCTCATAAGACGTGCCTGAAGTCCTACCGAGGAGTCGCCAATTTCGCCTTCAATCTCAGCTCGCGGTACAAGAGCAGCTACCGAGTCAATTACAACAACGTCAATTGCTCCTGAGCGTACGAGCATATCGCAGATTTCAAGCGCATCTTCACCGGTATCAGGTTGAGAAATGAGGACTTCATCAATGTCGACACCAAGCTTTGCCGCATAACCGGGATCAAGCGCATGTTCGGCGTCAATAAAAGCAACTATACCTCCAAGTGCCTGGGCTTCGGCTAAAATTTCAAGCGAAAGTGTGGTTTTACCGCTTGATTCAGGACCGTAGATCTCAATAATACGTCCGCGAGGAACGCCGCCAATCCCCAGCGCAACATCAAGAGGTAAAGCGCCTGTAGGGATGACTTCTACTTCGAGATCCTGTGCACCGTCACCATACTTCATAATGGCGCCTTTGCCGAATCTCTTTACAATCTCGTGAGTAGTAAGCTCAATCATTTTTTCGCGCTCGTCACCCTCCGTACGCGCGTGGACTGCTTTTGCATTCGAAGACTTTGCGGCCATGAGCCCTCCTTGTCAGAACAGTTTCATAGTTAACTCAGTACACCTGTCATTAGTTTGTCACAAAAAAGCCCTTCTGAAAAGTGTTTTTCAAATATTAAGTTTACAAAAACCTTACAGAAACGTGACAGAAAAATGTCGCCTATTCTGTACTGGTAAAATGACCGTTTAGTTCATAGAGAATTAGTGAAAGGGCATAATCGACGGCCTGTGCACGCACCTCTTCGCGCGAACCTTCAAAATGACAGGTCTTTGTAACGGTACCGTCCTTTGTTGCCAGTCCCAGGCAAACGGTTCCAACCGGAGTTTCCTTTGAACCGCCCGTAGGCCCGGCCACGCCTGTTGTACTGACAGCGATATCAACCCCTAATGCTTTAAGACATCCCTCTGCCATGGCTTTAGCCGTAGCTTCAGAAACAATACCTTCTTTATCAAGAATCTGTTGCTCCACTTTTAACTGCGAGACTTTGATTCTTGGCATATAGCTTACAATTCCACCTGCAACAACCGCTGAAGAACCCGAAACAGAAGTCAAAGCGCCCGCTATGAGACCTCCCGTACACGATTCTGCGGTTCCAATGGTAATATCTTTGCTCTGGGCCAGAGGTATGATTTGCGAAGCATGTTCAAAAGATGCTTCTGTTTGATAAGACTTTTGCTCATGAGATAAATAAGGACGGCATTGAAGAAAATAATCAATCATTGACCAAACGGTAAGCACCACCGCAGCAATCATGAATGCCCAAGCCAAATAGCTATACCAGGGCTGAAGCTTTTCAATAAACGATGCGCCCATAAGCATAAAAAGCCCTATTGCGATCATGGTGGTAAATGTCTTTGCTTTACCAATAAAGCTTGCTGCTACAACAACACCGTCTGTTGCAACAATCATTCGCAGACCGCTTACCAAAAACTCGCGGGTCACAATTACCACAGGAATCCATGACGGCAAAAGATCAAGCTCTACTAGAGCACAAAGAACGGCAATTACGAGGACCTTATCTGCAATAGGGTCCATAAACTTGCCAAAATCAGTCACTTCGTTGCGCGAACGTGCAAGATATCCGTCAAGACTGTCGGTAAGAGATATGACAATATATAAAAGTAAAGATACAATAACCTGTACGTCATAGCTCAAACCAAAAGATGCTGCCCAGGGAAGCAGCATTAAAACGAGACAGAGCGGTATAAGTACAATGCGAATCATGGTTACTGTATTCGCAATGGTCCATTTTTGCGTTTGGCTTTGTCCGTGTTGTTGTGGTTCTGTCATATACTACACTTCTCTTTGTACTATATCTCCAAAAAGCTCATAACAAGCTGAGTCGGTGATAGTAACATATACCGTCTCGCCAGAAACCGCGCTCCCCTGTTCAATATGAACCACGCCGTCAGAATCTGGCGCTTGGAAAGAGCATCTTCCAATTATGGTCGTAAGACCGTCTTCTTCCTCTTCTAAGCCGTCAACAAGAACCGGATACGTTTTGCCTATATGCTGAGCTGCAGAAGCATGGCCGAGAGAATCACAAATATCTGTCATTTTTTGAAGACGCTCAAGTTTAATATCTTCTTCTACCTGGTTTGGTAACTCGCATGCCTCGGTTCCTTCTTCAGGAGAGTAAGAAAAGAGTGCATGGTAATCAAATTGAGCCTCTTCTGCAAAACTAACCAGTTCCTCAAAATCTTCCTCGGTCTCACCGGGAAAACCTACCATGTATGTGGTGCGCAGGGTTATGTTGGGAATCTCTGCACGCAGATGTTGTATGAGTTCCAAAAACTCCCGTGCGTTCCCTCTCCTGTTCATGCGCTTTAAAATCTCTTCAGAAACATGCTGGAGCGGAATATCAATGTATTTACAGACTTCAGGCGTATCGCGAATAGTTTCTATGAGGTCTTGCGTCATGCCCTCAGGCTGTAAGTAAAGAACACGTACCCAGCCGTTCACTTTTCTTGCAATTTTTGCTACTTCACGCAAAAGCCATGCCAAATTAAGCGGAGGCTCTAAATCAGATCCCCAAATACCGGTATCCTGACCAATAAGTACCAGTTCTTTTACTCCTTGATCTACCAGATAAGCAGATTCATCAAGAATCTCCCGCGGGCTTCTCGAATAATAACGGCCACGTATATAAGGGATTGCGCAGAACGAGCAGAACCTGTCGCAACCGTCGGAGATTTTTATGTAAGCACAGGCAGCTTCAACGGTTCTGGCAACCTTGGGCTGTTTGAGATTACCTGAATACTCTATCTGTAAAACTTCGAGACAAACTTGAACAATTGTGTCTTCTTTATCTACCGGGACAAACGCCGCAACTTCCGGAAGCTCCGGTATGAGCTCGGAACCGTATCTTGAGGGGATGCACCCTGCCATAACAATTGGACAGTTTATTTGATTCTCAGCTTTTTCCTGAGCAAGCTCAAGAGTCAGCTCTATACCCTCATTCACTGCTTCTGTCAAAAAAGAACACGTATTGATAATAACAAGATCAGCCTTTGTAACATCTTCTTCGATATCAAACAGCTCACTCGCCTCTATAAGCGCACGCATTCTGTTGGTATCGACTTCGTTTTTTGCACAGCCGAGCGTAATAAAATGAATAGACGGATGACGTTCTATTCTCATCTTGATTCCTTTTACCATTCCTCAACATCTTCAGGTACGTATTCGTCTTCCGTTGCTTCTTCCTCAGTTACCTCTTCAGTTTGAATCTGCGTCTGAGGCCACTTTTCTTGCGGAACGTTAGCGGTGAGTACATATACACCGTTCCGTAATGTCGGAGAAACTTCAACACCATTCACTGTTACCGTAACGCCATCAAGGCTGCTCAGCGAGACATATGCGTTCATAGCCAGGCCCCACTCAATGGATGTACCTATACCCATATTATTGGCAAATACCTGAACTCCATCAACCGTAGCTTCAACCCAAGGCGGGTTGTCTGTAGTATCAGAAACCATAAGAATAATGTTTGAACCCGGATCGAGGTTATTAAGATCAACAGACGGTATAAGCGCGGTTTCATCTGTTGACGAATCTTGGTTCCCGTCTTGTCCGTTTGTATTGCTGTTGTCATTTGTTGTTACTACAACTGTTACATTCTCTCCGGGATTTCCGAAATTTGCATTATTCCTTGCACAGGAAGAAATACCAATAATAATGAGAACAATTAAAACAACCGAAATCGCTGCAATAATTATATAAGCGGTTGTACGGTTATTTCTCATAAAATCGAGAAAACCTTCGATGATCTCCTGCAGGGTTATTGTCTGAGGTTGCGATGATTTATTACGCATACCCGTAGAGCGGTTCCCTCTGCCGGCAGCATTAAATGATGCCGTTTGACCGCCGCTTCCACCAAAGTAACCGTCATCAAGATCAAATACCTGAGAATCGCCTCTCATTTCCTGAGAATCCTGAGGTGTTATTCTGTTTTGTGTTCTTTGCGAATCAGTCCTACGTGTGTAAAGCGGGTTGTCATCTTCAATAATACGACTCCGCTGACGTGGAGAATCGTCATATCTCTGAGATGTTTCCTGCAGATCATAACCGTTGTTTCTATATTGCCGAGGCTGTGCATCTCCATAACCGCTGCTTCTTCGGGCAGCAGAATCTGATCCTCTTTGTTCAATGGTATAGCTTCTGGAGCCACCGTACGGATCGCGAGAATCTGCCTCGCGTCTCGAACCTTGCTGTCCGGAGGTACGCTGACTTCTGGCTGAGTATGATCCCTGTTTTGCAAGACGCCGTTCTCTCTCGGCTTCCTGAATCTGAGTCTCATAAAGGTAGAGAATCTCGTTGGGGTCAAGCCCTAAATAGCGGGCGTATGAGGAAAGCGATGCCTGCGCATAACCCTTGGGCGGCATGGCATTAAAGTTGTTTGTTTCGAACGCTTCTATCATTTGCCGCCGCAATTTGGTATCACTCGCTACCCTGTCTATAGAAAGGTTGAGAGATTTGCGACGCTCTGACAGCACCTCGCCTAATGTACGAGCGCTCATGAGTAGTCCTCCTCGGCAGAACACATTGACTGTTTTAATGTTTCGAGCTCATCAAGGTCATGTATTAAAACCTCACGCGGTTTTGACCCGCATGCCGGCCCTACAATACCCATTTCCTCAAGCATATCCATAAGCCTGCCCGCACGGGCATAGCCAACTTTAAGGCGACGTTGAATCATAGAAGTCGATCCCATATTATTCTCTACAATAAGACGGGCAGCCTGCCATGCAAGCGGTTCATCTTCGCTGTTTGAACCCGTTGCAGCGCCTGTCTGAATGGAATCCTGCGGGCTGCCCAGATCCATAACCATCTGTGTGGGCGCTGCCTGCGGCAAGGTATAACTGTACTGCTCCCAAGTTTGAGTTTTTAACTGCCCGACAACAGCCGCAACTTCACCGTCAGACAGCCAGCAGCCTTGAATACGGCGTGGTTTATCGCCAAAAGATGTCTGCAAAAAGAGCATGTCGCCGTTACCGAGGAGTTTCTCGGCACCGCGCTGGTCAATAATGATTCGGGAGTCGTCGCCTTTTGCTACCTTCAAACCGATTCTGTTTGCAACGTTAGCTCTGATAAGTCCCGTTACAACATCTGCTGAAGGACGCTGCGTGGCCATGACCAGGTGTATTCCGCAGGCACGTCCCAGCTGGGCAATTCTTACAATAGAGGCTTCTACATCCTTCTTAGCAACCATCATGAGGTCTGCCAGCTCATCAATAACAATTACGATACTTGGCATGTGTACTAGCGGAGTTTCCTGATCATATTTGCCGGAATCAACCATCTCATTATATGAATTGAGATTGCGTACGCCTACCGTACTAAAGAGACGGTACCGTCTGTCCATCTCGGTTACGCTCCATTGAAGAGCAGCTGCCGCTTGTTTCATATCTGTAACGACCGGCATAATGAGATGAGGAATTCCGTTATAGATCGAGAACTCAACCTGCTTTGGATCAACCATAATAAAGCGAACATCATCTGGAGTATCGCGCATGAGCATACTCACCACAATGGTATTCACCGTGACCGATTTACCCGAACCCGTTGTACCGGCAATAAGAATGTGCGGAAGTTTTGAAAGGTCAGCATGAACCGGCTTACCGTTTCCGTCAAGGCCAATGGCAAAGTCGAGAGGACCGCCGGTTACATAAGGAAGCACGTCCCCAAACAGAACAGTCTGCATTGATTTATTGGGAACTTCGATACCTACATAAGGCGTATTGGGAACCGGCGCATAAATACGAACACTCGGTCTCGCGAGTACGCGCGCAATATCATCTTCCATACTCGTAAATCTGCTTACGGCAACACCTTTTGCAGGCTCAACTTTATAGGTTGTAAACGTGGGGCCTTCAATCCAGCCAACAACCTCAGCGCTCCGCTTGAAATCGTTCAAAACATCCTGGAGCATTTGCGCTGTTTCCTATGTTTCACGCTGTTCTTCACGCGACTTTACCAAACCGTTCTGGCTCCGGTTTAAACAATTTGGATCAGGAAGCTTATATTCGCTCTTTGGAGCAATGTCGGTATTTTTGACAGTACGTGTCTCATTAAAACCCTTGGCTGTTTCGATCTTTTTTGGAGCATCATTTTTCACTGACGTCTGCGATGGTTTTACCCAGGGCAAGCTCGTATCTTCATATTGCTGTTCAATAGCTGATGCTTTAATCTTAGAAGAAACCGCTTTACTCTCATTCATCTGGAGGTTTGCGGCATTGTTTATACTTTCTATGGTTGAGCCTGTCAAAACAAAGCCGCTTTTCTCGGAATTGTCGAGATCTTCTTCAAAGAGCACGGGAGCGCCGGGCAAAACTCCCGGCAGGTTTGAGTCATCTCTCATTGGTTCATCAGGATCAAACGTATCACGTTTTAAATCATCCTTTGGATCCCACCAGAATTGAGCATCATCAATACGACGCTGCAGGTGCTTTGGAATACCTTTTGTTTGCCCAACTTCGTCATATTCTTCAATTTCATCTTCGTCATTCTCAAAAGACTCGTCAGCTTCTTCTGCATAAAGAGGGGCTTCGTCTTCAAACGTCGTGGTCTTTCTCAGTGCTTCAGGCGATGCGTACATGCCAAGCCAAGGTTCATCTCCGCATGACACTGATATAGGATTTCTTGCATCAATCTCGGGCATAAAGGTTGTAGGTAAGTTTTGAGCCCCTTGCTTTTGCAAGAGATACGAAGGTACGTTCACTGCTTCAAGCGGGACAAAGCTTCCGTCTGGATAGAGCGTTCCGCTCATTGGTCTTGTAGGAGCAACGGGAGTATTTTGATATCCCGAGAGCGGTTTGTTGGGATTAAAAAGTGCGGTTGGGGCATAATCCTGAGGCAAGGATACGTCTGTCTGAGAAAAACGGTTTGATGCCATGCTCTGGGCACGTCTGTTTGCCCGTTTTTGTTCGCGCAAACGCGCCTCTTCACGAGCCCGCTCATGGCGTTCGCGTATTGCCTCAACAAGTTTGCGAACATCCAAACCAATGATAAAGAGACCCGCAATTATAAGACCTATAAGTATGACAATCCCAGCTACTTTGCCTACCAGTGTTAACAGCAGCCAGGCAAGACCGTTCCCCAGGTAACCGCCGCGCTCGGGGAGAGCGTATTCCTGGTTAAACAGTATTTGAGCGCCAATTTGGGGATTGTCTGCATTGGGCGTTGTAATACCCATAAGCCCCATTATGGCTAACGCTATGAGACCCAGACCAATCGCTACATGAAGCGGAATAATATGCCGTTCAGGCATAAAGAACATAACAGCCCAGACAATTAAGGTTATGGGTATGAGAAAAGCCCCAACTCCAAAGGCCAGATGGAGCCATGTGCTTATGGTCTGGGATATTACACCGGTTGTAGGCGTTAGTACAGCAATAAGCATCGAGATGCCAAGCACCGCCAGGATGATTCCGGCAATCTGGTCGCGCGTGGACATATCAAACCGAGGATATGCTCCAAAAGCGCTTTCCTCCGCTGACTCATTTGCTTCAGACGGCACGCTCTTATTACGCTCGGGTTTGCTGCGCGAAGCTTTATGAGCGGCTGCATGCCCTCCGTTTATGTTCGATGCGTTCCTTGACTTAGAAGTTGGCGTCGACTGCTGTGTGTTTGATCTGCGTTTTGCCTGCGCCACGTATCTCATGCCTCCATAACATGCGTCATAATCATTGGTCTTGTATGATGTGCTTCCCAAAGGTACCCGGTAAGAACCTCACGGGCGAGTTTAGTTCTTTCTTCGTGATCAAGTGTTGTGGCTTTATGCTTACTGAATGACTTTTTGACGCGCTGTGTTGCTTCTTCGCAAAAATCACTGTCAGAAGCATTAAAAGAAACACCGCGTCCCATAAGACTTACTTCTTCTACCTCGCCGGTCTTTTTATGAATCCTCACAACCGCAAGGATCACGCCGTCTTCTGAGAGCTTTTTGCGTTCGAGAAGAACGTCGCGGTTGGTATCGCCAATACGTAAACCGTCAACGTAAACCACTCCGGATTCGACGGGTTCACCCAAGGCAACTACACCAGAGCGCATCTCGAGCGTATTACCGTTTTCTATCACAAAAATGTTTGACTCTGGTATACCCATACGCTGTGCTATACGTGCATGTGCACGCAGATGCGTTGCCTCTCCATGGACCGGCATAATATAGGTAGGCTTGGTAAAAGCCATCATAAGCTTAAGTTCTTCTTCTGATCCATGGCCAGAAACATGCACAAGGCAGCGGCTTTTATCATATACATCAGCGCCAATTTTAGCGAGCTGGTTAATGATGTCGGTTACGGCCTTCTCGTTACCGGGAACAGGCGTGGCCGAGATAATAACGGTATCGCCTTCCTGGATCTGGAGCGTTCTGTGCTCCCCTGCTGCCATTCTTGCCAAAGCGCTAAGCGGCTCGCCCTGTGACCCGGTGCAAAGTACAACTACACGGTTATAGGGGAATTTATCTATCTCAAAAGCATCAATGAGGTCTTCCTCGTCAATATCGAGATATCCAAGTTCGCGAGCAATACGCGTGTTGGTAATCATGGACCTGCCGGTTACAACAACCTTGCGGTTTGCATCGCGTGCAGCGTCACAAATTTGCTGCAACCTGTGCACATGGCTCGAGAACGATGCCACAAAAACCCGGCCTTCTGCGCGGTTAATAACATCGCGCAGCGTTTTGCCCACCTCGGCTTCGCTTGGTGTATAACCGCTGTGAGTAGCGTTAGTCGAGTCGCTCATTAAAAGATCGACGCCTTGCTCGCCAAATCTCGCAAGCGCTGCGTAATCTGTGCGAACACCGTCTATGGGTGTCTGATCAAGCTTAAAGTCGCCCGTGTGTAAAACCGTACCCTGCGGAGAAGAAATAAACACTCCCATGGCATCAGGTATCGAGTGGTTTACCGCAAAAAAGTCTATGTCAAAGCAACCGAGCTTTATATGGTCGCCGGCCTTAATCTCCCTGAAGTTGGGATTCTTGATATTGTGCTCTTCAAACTTGCCTTCTATAAGGCCAAGCGTGAGCTTGCTCGAGAAAATTGGAACATTTGGGTTCAAATCTGCAATCAAATACGGCAAGGCGCCCGTGTGGTCTTCATGACCGTGCGTAATAATGATACCGCGCAGTTTATGCTCGTTTTCCAAAACATAGGTATAGTCCGGAAGCAAAAGATCAACACCCGGGTGATTATCATCAGGAAACATCAAACCGGCATCATCAAGAATCATATCATCGCCATACTCGATGACCGTCATATTTTTACCGATACCGTCCAGACCGCCCAGAGGAATAATTTTGAGCGGTGGCTTTTGACTCTTTTTAGACATCAGCTATAGCTAACCTCCATACAATAAAAACTTTTATACAACATACGCACAAGCAGCACCTCATGCGTAAACCAATACACATGCATAAGAGTATAATAATACACGGAGGATACCTTATATAGTTTGTGGTTTTGTGAGTCTCATTATAAAAGCGTCAGTTTGTTTCTTAAACAAAGAATGCCCTCCATATAGAAGGGCATTTTCAAACTACTTTTTTAGAGAAAGAGCTTTATGCAAGGCCCATGAGCTTATCAAGACCTATCACAAAGCCTTCTTCGAGCGACATTACGCTTCTTATGGCGAGAAGAACGCCGGGCATGTATGAAGTCCTCTGGGTTGAATCATGACGAATCGTAAGGATTTGTCCGGGAGTGCTCATAATAATTTCCTGCGAGGCCATGTATCCGTCGCCACGCACCGAGTGAACACGAATGCCTTCTACCTCAGTACCACGGGCGCCTTTGAAACCTTCCATCTCGGTCTCGCTGCCGGGACCAATGTTCTTTTTACCTTTGCGGGCCTGAGCCATCATACGCGCGGTTTGCACGGCAGTGCCTGAGGGAGCGTCTGCCTTGCCGTTGTGATGAAGTTCAATAATCTCAATATCATCAAAGAACTCAGCGGCAAGTTTCGCAAATTGCATCATCAGAACAGCGCCGGTGGTAAAGTTGGGAGCAACAAAGAGATGCGCTCCGTTGCATGAGCACCTTTCCCAGGAATCCTTGAGATCTTCTGCGCTTGTCCCGGTAGTTCCCAGTACTACATGCACACCATGCTTTAACGCACACTCCACATTGCCGCGTGCGACTTTGGGAAGCGAAAAGTCAACCATTACATCAGGCTTAACCTCGTCGAGAAGAGCATCGAGATTTGCCGAGCAAACAAAGTCGCCGTCAGCACATACAATATGCTCACCCTCGTTTAACGGGGCATAACAACCAACCAATTTGAGATCTTCTGCCTTAGAAACAGCTTCGACAACCTGTGTTCCCATGCGGCCTTTAGCTCCCGATACTACCACGCGAATCATATGGACCCTCCTTTAGCCTTCGTGATGTCTGCGGGGTTGACGGTCCTGCTTTGGCTCGGTTCCCTTATCGCCCGGACGGCGGGGCCTTCTTTCGCGCTCCTGGAAGGCAGCCTGAGTGTCTTTCCCGGGGACTTCGGGTTTATCTATACGGTCAAGAGAAATTTTGCCCTTATCGTCAACCTCAATTATTTTAACATGCACTTCATCGCCAACGTTGAGCACATCCTCAACTTTATCCACACGACCCTGTGCCATTCGGCTAATGTGCAAAAGACCGTCTTTACCGGGGAGCAGCTCTACAAAAGCACCAAAAGGCTGAATTCCCACAACACGGCCAAAGTACTCTTCGCCAACCTCGGGAACCTTGACAATTGCCTCAATGCGGGCTTTTGCATCCTCTGCGCCAGAATTTGTGGCTCCAATGTAAATGGTACCGTCTTCCTGAATCTCAACCTGAGCGCCTGTCTCGTCCTGAATCGCACGAATCACTTTGCCGCCGCTGCCAATGACATCACGAATCTTATCTACAGGAATCTTCATGGTAATGATATGCGGTGCATTATCGCGAATAGACTCGCGAGGACCGCTGATTTGCTCAAGCATCTTCCCAAGAATAAACGCACGGCTTTCTTTTGCCTGCGCCAATGCTGCTTCAAGAATCTCAAAGGTCAATCCTGTTGCCTTGTTATCCATTTGCATGGCGGTAATGCCCTCTGAGGTACCGCATACCTTAAAGTCCATATCGCCGAGGAAGTCCTCAACGCCCTGGATGTCAGAGAGTACAACGGTCTTGCCCTCTTCCTGAATAAGACCCATCGCAATGCCCGATACCGGCCTTTTGATGGGCACGCCGCCATCCATAAGAGCAAGACAGCTGCCGCAGGTAGATGCCATGGATGAGCTGCCGTTTGACTCCATAACTTCAGAAACCACACGAATGGTATAGGGGAATTCTTCCACACTGGGGAGAACCGGCACAAGCGCGCGCTCAGCCAGCGCGCCATGACCAATCTCACGGCGCTTTGGAGCTCCGAGCCTGCCTGCCTCGCCCGTGCAGTACGGCGGGAAGTTATACTGATGGATATACCTCTTGCCCTCGTCCGGGTCAATGGAATCAAGGCGCTGCCAGTCTGCAAGCATGCCGAGTGTCAGCACAGAAAGCACTTGAGTTTGTCCGCGCTGGAAGAGTCCCGAACCATGAACCAAAGGCAGATAATCGGGCTTAATCATAAGCGGACGAATCTCGTTTGCGCGCATGCCGTCCACACGCTCTCCCGTTTGCACAACCATACTGCGCATCGCGTGCTTCTCGAGGCTCTTTAATTCAACGGGTAAAGCCCTGTCAAACTCAAGCTGCTCGTCCTCGGTAAACTCAGCGGTAATCTCAGCTTGCAGAGCAGCGACTTTAGAAAGACGTGCCTGTTTGTCTGCATCTTTAAGCGCGGCGCTCATCTCGTCATAATGAGCAAACACTTTATTGTGAACATACTCATTGGGCTCATCGAGAATGTACTCGCGCATTTGAATAGGACCGTTCGCGGCTGCGACTTTCTCAAAGAAGCGGCGCTGCTCATCGCAGAAAGCACCAAGCGCTTCCTGGCCGTAGCGCATAGCGTCGAGCATGTCTTCTTCTGAAATCTCTTCTGCGCCGGCCTCAAGCATACTTACAAAGTCACGGGTTCCGCCAAGCTCGAGGTCAAGGTCAGAATTCTCGCGCTCTTCATACGTGGGGTTCACCATAAAAGCGCCGGTCTCGCGGTTGCGGCCAATGCGGACACAAGCGAGCGGGCCTTCAAACGGCACGCCTCCCACACTTAAAGCAGCCGAGGCGCCCATCGTGCAAATAACGTCATAAGGATTTATCTGATCACACACAAGCGATGTGGCGACAATCTGAACTTCATTCCTAAAACCCTCAGGGAAGCTCGGACGAATAGGCCTGTCGATCATACGCGCAGTGAGGGTAGCTTTGTCTGTGGGCTTCGTCTCACGCTTAAGATATCCGCCGGGCAGACGTCCCACTGCATACATCTTCTCAACAAAATCAACGGTCAGCGGGAAGAAATCATAGTTCTTACGCTCCGGAGAAACCACTGCCGTGACGAGCATGGTAGTATCGCCCTGCTTCACGAGAACAGCGCCCGTTGCCTGTTTTGCAAGCTCTCCGGTCTCAAGAGTGTAATGCTTGCCGTACAAATCAAACTCATGTGTTACTTTAGTCATAATTCTCTCTTCTATCTCCGCTTGCCCCATTGCAAGCGGGCCTCTGCTTTGTTTCATATTTATGCAAAACGCTCACGGCTCCAAGCTGTTATGCTCTTGGATGTGAGCGTTGCATAAAAAAGGGTGCTTATGCACCCTTTTTGAAAACTAGATGTTGTCACGCAAACCAAGACGTGCAATAAGCTCACGGTACTCGGTAACGTCCTGCTTCTTGATGTAAACCAAAAGGCGGCGACGCTGACCTACGAGCATAAGCAGGCCGCGACGGCTGTGGAAGTCCTTTGGATGCATCTTCATGTGCTCAGTGAGGTCACGAATACGTGCGGTCAGCAAAGCAACCTGAACAGCCGGAGAACCGGAGTCATGATCTGTCTTGCCATACTCAGCAACAATCTGTGCCTTTTGCTCTTTTGTAATCATTTTTTTCTTTCCTTCCAAATCTCGAATAGCCGCCCGCATCTGCGTTATAATCTGAAGGGAATCATAACGAAGACCCGGGTCACAGAACCTGTGAATTATAGCACGTATTATCAAACAATGCAGCGCATATAATAATTACATAATCTTGTTTTCTGCACCACAACTGCCTTCCTGTCACAAGGGTTCCTCCTTGTTGTTGGCTCATAGTTGATCGTTTTTACAACTCGATGCCAGACTTTTGAATACTATTGTGTCTTACGCCTCCTTATTAAAACGGCGGAGAGGGTTATGCAGAGAGCTGAGATGGCTATAAGAGCGAGAGCTGATGTGGCCGAGAAGGTCGCGTCTCCGGTCTTGGGGATGCTCGGTTGCTGGGGGGTGGGAGTTGGAGTGGGTGTTGGTGTTGGAGTCGGAGTTTTGTTTTCTGCGATGGTGAAGGTTGTTTCTGCGGTGGCGTTATCTGCAAAAGATGCGGTAAGGGTATGCGTGCCTGCTGAGAGAGTTTCGAGGTATGAAGGTTCAAGTGTAAGGATAAGGCTGCCTTTTGCAGTTGTGAAGTTAATAGCTCCGGTTGATGGGTTTTGTGCAGGGACAGATACGCCGTCTATTTGGATACCTGAGAAGCTCTCAAAAGTGGCTGAGTCATCGGGTGTGGCTTTTATGGTCATGGAGATAGAACTTGCCGAGCCCTTAGTCCAGGAAGCGTGAGCGCCGGAAACTACTTTATAGACCGTAGGCTCTATGATGCTAAAGGGAGCGCTTGTCTGTCCTTCGTAGTTACTTGTCTGGTTTGCGGATACCGTAAGTGTATAGCTTCCCGCATCTGTCTGAGTGTTTCCCGAGATGGTGCAATATGGCATGATATCTATGCCGTCAAGCATAATGGAAGCTACAGACTGAGTCTGAGCTTTACCTGTATAGGTAAGAGGATCTCCGAGGGTAATAACAGAAGCGCTTATACCTTTGGGGTCAATCGTAAACTGAGCGCTTCCGCTATAGATGGTATCTGTTGTCTCATAGGTTATGCTCACTTCATATGAGCCTGCATCTTTTGGAGCTAAAGCACTTGGAACATAGGCGCTTTTGTCTCTGAGAGTGCCTGAGTAAGAAATAGTTTCTGTGCCTTCGTCTTGCGGCTTTTGATAGATGGGAGCAGGAAGTGTATCTGAGAAGGTAATGCTTTCTTGTGTGAGGTCAAGCGTGCCTGTTTTCTTGTCGGTGACAGTAACGGTAATATCTTCTGATTTAGCGAGATAGTTATCGCTTTCTGAAATTGAAACAGTAACTATGCAGGTACCTTTTGTATCTCCTGACGTAAAGATACCTGCTTCATCAACCGTGCAGCCCAAAAGCGCTTCTTTAATTGAGTAGGTAATGCTGCCTTCATTGTCTTTAACGTTTTGAGAAAGATCGATCGTATTTGCACCGAGAGTAACCGTAGACTCAGGAATAATAATTGCAGGGTCAGGGCTTTTTTCGATTGTAACTTCAATTGAGGCTGGCGCGGTATCGGCATGGTTTTTGTCTCCTTGAACCATATACCAAAGCATATAGGTTCCGGCATTCTTTTGTGTGGGGATAGCTTCTGTATAAACAGCAGCTTCTTCTTCTGCATAAAGCATGACGCCGCCTTCTGCAATACCTTCTTTGAGAAGCACTTGGTCGCTTCCCGTATAAGGAACGGTATTCAATACGGGAGCTTCTGTCACTTTTGCGGGAGCTTTTGTAATCTCAAAGTCAGAGGTGGCTACACCTGATTCATAGTTTTGTGTCTCGTTAATAATGACGCGCACGGTATAGGTTTGAGCATCTTGGGGAACGTCTGTACTGTAGGATTCTTCAGGATCACTTTGAAGCTTATATTCGATTGTCTCTTTGCCGCTTCCAAGATTGCCTTCAACTTTAGGTGTATTGGCACTCTGTCCATAGGTCCAGTCTGAAAGCGTAACTGATGGCGTAAGATCAGCTTTTTCTATTGTAAAGAAAGCTTCTGTCTTAGTAATAATGTAGTTTCCGCCTTCTATGTCTTCTATATTTACTTTAGGTTGCATACCGGCATTTATGTTATTTGAATAGGTAACGCTATATTCTGTATCGGGGATTTGGGTAGTATCGTAATATACGGTAACAGCAGGCTTATTCTCTTGGCCCGTATAGGTATATGTTTCAGGAGTAAGCGTTATGCTTGGTGTTACCATTTTGGGATTTACTGTAAGCGTATAGCTGGCGTTGCCTTGCGCATATGAGGCTGTTTCTTTAGCTACAGCCGTTATGGTAATAGGATCAGTTGTTACTTTGAGAATCGTAACTTCGCCTTGGGAATTTACGGTAGCTATGTTTGTATCAGAGCTTGTATAGGTTATTTCTCCTCCGCCATTTGTTGAAGCAATGTTTTTGAAGGGTATATCGCCATAGGTCTTGGTGACTGATGCTTCAGGGAAGGTCACCGTTTGAGCAGGTTTTGTAAATACTGGCGTTACTTCTACGTTACCCTGGGGCATAACGAACGTGTACTTTGTTTTATCGGTAACATCTTGAGTTGTGGTTATGGTTGTATCACCGGATGTTACGGTAAGAGAGGTAAGAGTGCATCCAGCATTTTGTGTAACTTTGAGAGTAACAATCTCTCCTGCGCCTGAAAGCGCATATGCAGTTTGTTTATCTGAAGATACGCTGCCATTTTGTGCTGTGTTACAGATAATAGAATACTGGTCATTTTGAGACACGAGCGCTACTTCTTTGGGATTAGTGTCTGAGACATAAACCAGAACCAGAGAAAGAGAACTGCCTTGAACAGCTTTGAAGCATTTGGATGGGTCAGTGCCGCATGTCTCTGTGTTATATCCGCTTGTGATTACTTGGGCTTTGTTTTGGCTAGTTCCTACACTGATGGGTCTTGTGACCGAAAGAGTATTGTTAATAGTTATTGATGTTGAGCTTGGCAGGAAAATGTCAGCTTCTGAATTTGCTGTTGTGTTATCAAAGAAAATCGGATTACCGGAGAGGGAGATGCATGCGTTTCCCCAATTATCATCGATGCCATGCTTATTGCCGCTGATTGTACCTCCGGATAGATCTAGAGTGCCATCACAAAGCATTATCCCACACCCGTCGCCCTGGGTGTGACCGCTTATCTCGCCGGCTTGCATGGTGAATATGCCGCCGCTTGCAACTTCCACTCCG
>JAFWFL010000020.1 GCA_017515595.1 Coriobacteriales bacterium | reverse complement strand
GTAAGAGGCCATTTCAAAATGGCCTCTTACCGTGTTGATCACTCAATAAAGATAACAAAGAGCACGACCCCGTGTCATCCGACTCGTTATCTGCATATTATATGCTTGATTATATGCAGATGATTGTCTATTATCTGCATATAGTTTAAATTGCTATATGCAGATGGAGGACTTTGATGCATATATTTGATTACTCATTTCTTGCTAACGGCATGCTCCCAACAAGCTTCGTGGATCTCGTGGGAGAGATCTATTCATTAAAAACCAAGGCTGATATGAGAGAAAGCGAATATCCAAAGGCTTTTACCGAGCTCGAAACGCTTGCGCGCATTCAGTCTGTCAGAGAATCAAATGCAATTGAGGGTATTGTCACAACCAACGAGCGTATTGTTGCGATTATGAACCAAAGCACAGCTCCCCGGGATCACAATGAAGAAGAAATAGCCGGATACCGCGATGCGCTTGCTCTTATTCACGAGAACCATGATATGCTCGATATAAAAACTTCCGATATTCTCAGCCTGCATCATACTATGCTTTCATACACCACATCATCGGACGCCGGAAACTTTAAAAGAACGGATAATCTCATCATTGAGGTAGATGAGATGGGTAAACGCAGAGTAAGATTTGAGCCGGTCTTGGTATCAGAAACTCCGCAGGCCATGGAACAGCTTGTCCTTGCGTATATTGATGCCCGTTCGAACAGCGATATCAACAAGCTGTTGCTGATTCCTTGCGTTATACTCGATTTTTTATGCATACATCCGTTTAATGATGGTAACGGGCGGATATCTCGCCTTTTATCATTGTTGCTTTTATATAAAGCTGGTTTTACCATGTGCAGGTATGTCTCTTTTGAAGAGCAGATCAATGTGGCAAAAGCAGCGTATTACCAGGCGCTTGAACAATCGTCTGTAGGTTGGCATGAGAATAAAAATGACTACAGCCCTTTCATGAAGAGCTTTTTAGTCACGTTGTACCGCTGCTATAGCGAACTTGATAAACGCTTTACGTTGAGCAACAGCAGGCATGTTAAAAAAACCGAACGCGTAGAAGCAATGGTACTCAACAGCATCACTCCTTTATCAAAATCACAAATCTGCCAGATGTTCCCTGATATAAGCCCCACAACAGTAGAAGCCGTATTAGGTTCTATGGTTAAAAACGGTACAATAAAAAAGATCGGTTCAGGCAGGGCAACACACTACATTAAGAACTCATAGGGTGTTTATTGCATGACAAAGAGCACGACCCAATGTCATCATGTGCTTACATGTAAAGCAACAGCGGGTTGCTTGTTCTCAGCGTTTCTCTGCATTAGAATTAACTGCAAGGAGGTAAGAAATATGGATACAAAAGATGTAGTATACAAGCTGAGAACAGAAAACGGCCTCTCGCAGGACCAGCTGGCCGAGAAAATCTTTGTGACCAGGCAAGCGGTATCGCGCTGGGAAAACGGCGAAACGGTGCCAAACACTGAAACCTTAAAGCTGCTTTCAAAGCTTTTTGGTGTTTCTATTAACACGCTGTTGGGAGCTCCGCGCCAGCTCGTCTGCCAGTGCTGCGGAATGCCGCTTGAAGATGCAATTATTGGCCGGGAAAAAGACGGAACCCTTAATGAAGATTATTGCAAGTGGTGCTATGCGGACGGAACCTATACCTACAGTAATATGGATGATTTGATTGATGTCTGCGTTGGCCACATGGTAAATGAAGACTTCTCTGAAGAGCAGGCCCGCTCCTACATGAAACAAATGCTGCCCACACTTGATTACTGGAAACGCTACGATGAATTGAGTGATAACGGACAGTTTGAGTCATTCAAAAAGCAGCTCATTGATGAGATCAATGAGCTCCATATTGAGGGTATGCCCAAAATAGAAAAGCTGAATGCCCTGGTAGGGAAGTATGTCAATCTGGAGTACCGGCTTCCCAGCGGGATGTGCGTAAAGTTCTTGGATGACCAGACAACCTACTTAGGAAATCAACTTCAATCAGAGTTTGGCGGAGAACGCTGCTTTGGCGTGCTTGCAAACATGGATTTCATCATGGTATGCACCTATGAAGCAGAAGGAGCAAATCCTGAACTCGTTCTCTACAAAAAGAGATAAGCTGTTTCTCGGCCGAATGACACGGAATCGTGCTCTCTATCATCTTTTTTGTCTGATGTATAAAAAAGGACAGGGTTTTGCCCCTGTCCTTTTTAGTAAAGCTCAGTAATACCGGCTGGCCAGGCTTTTATTCGTTGGCTGCGATGTACTTGCCAACCATGTAGCCAAAGGTGACGCAGGTAGCGCCCAGGTTGAAGCCGGGGATTTCGAAGGTATAGTTGACGTTGAACATATCGCCAACCATGGTGCCTACGTTATAGAGACCGGGGATGGGATCGTCGTTCTCATCGCAAACCTGCATGTTCGGAGTTGTGCGGAGACCGCCAAGGACGCACAGAATAACGGTCCTGTTGCCCATCTGTCCAAAGAACGGGCCATCCTCAATGGGGATCAAGAGACGAGGATCCTTGTGGAAGTCCTCGTCAACGCCCTTGTGGCAAAGCTCGTTATAACGGGCGACGGTGTCAACGGTAGAAGCGGGAAGGCCCATCTTCTCAACGAGTTCTTCGATTGTGTCAGCCTTGAAGTAGGTTCCGCTCTCGGCGCCGTTCATCCAGTCCTGAAGCACGAGTTCCGGATCGCGGGTGCAGTCTTCGCCAAGCGGAACACCGGTATTGATCCACGGAACAACCCGCTCTGCATACTTGGCGGCATGACCAGCATCCCAAATTGCGTAGACTACGCCGCCGGGCTGCAGACGGTTGACATAACCGCCCATATCACGGAAGCCATATTCATTCATGAAGCGCTCGCCGTTACGGTCAATACGGAGACCGGTGTAGAGCATGCTCCTGTTGCCGGGGCCGGCGCCAACAGCGCCACCCATTGGGCAGCAGGGGAATACCTTTTGCCATGCAGCGCCTACCCAAAGGCCCATCCTCTGGCCATCGCCCGGGTAAAGGCCGCCATATACAAAGCACTTGTCATAATCAGGCTCGGCATCAAATACAGCGTCAGAAATGATTTCGGCGGTATATGGTGCATACTTGTACATCATATCCCTGTTAGAGGAGAAGTCACCGGTGGCCAGGATGATAGCCTTGGTGCCTACATACTTGGCATAAGAGCCGTCTTCGCGCTCGGCGATAACAGCGGTGACGCGGCCCGTGTTGTTGTCTTCACGAACCAGCTGACGGGCGATGTTCTTGTAATACACCGGCTTGTCGGTGCCTTCTTCGAGCCTGGCGGCCAGCTCGTTAACAACCATATCCTGGTTCATGCCCATGCTGTGGCGATCCTCGGTCATAAAGCCGTGAGCGCCGGGAATGCTGAAATACAGACCGTCATCAAGGAACTGGTTTGCCTGCTCGAGACCAACCGAATAGCCCTTATCTTCCATTATGTCGATAAGCCAGTTCATGGCTTCTTCGCTGTGGTTGTAGAAGTTGTACCACTTGCGCTCGTCAATGTTCATACCGTTGTTGAGCATTTCACGCTGGAAAAGGAGCTCATCATCAATGGGCAAGCCAAGACGTTCCTTGCACTTACTCATAACTGCATGGTTGGAGCCACCACGGTAAATGGGCATGCTACTTGCGGAGATAAGAATGACGTCAAGGCCTTCATCCATAGCGGAGTTGGCGGCTACGAGACCTGCCGTACCGGCGCCAACAACAATTACCTCAGCCTCGATGGTCTCGGCAATGTCGCTGTCAGGAATCGGCGCAGGAGGAATCTCAAAATCCCATTTGCCCAGATACTTCTCGGCATTCATACCGCTCTCGGTCTCAGCGAGAGCAGGAGCTGCCATGGGGACACATGCTCCCGCTGCCACACCGGCAGCACCAAGCGCCGTACCCTTCAAAAAGTCGTGCCTACTGATGTTTTTACTCATACTGGCCTCCTTATTTTCTTTTACATGGCTCACACGCGACAGCCTTACAGACAGATCGTATGCAGAGAGGGGATTTTCCCTGCAAAATATTATAAATGCGCGTAGAGATTTGTAAAGTGAACCCAAGATAAACTGGGGAGTTTGGCTGTTTAATGGGTTCTGTTCACATGGCGTCATGGATACCGTCTCGTATTGTGTTTGTTATTTGAAGTCATATGAGCAGTGCAAGGATCTGAACTTCCGGAACGTGTTATTGGCGAAAGGGACAAAACGTCCGGCGCTTCGAGGTAAGGGGTCAGGTATGAAATTTGTACGTTTAGCTTCAGGTATCCTGCTGGCATCAGCTTTATGTATGGGTAGTTCGCTCGCTGTGGCGGATACCGCTGCAAGTGATGCAGCCGGTAACGGTGCACAATCATGTCCGTATGCTCAGTTCTTTGGTTCCCATATGGGAATGCAAGGGTTGGGCCAAGGGGCCGGAGCATTCTTTACAGATGCTAATGGCGACGGGATTTGTGACAACATTGGCGCCGGTATCGGAGCTTTCTTCCGTGGTGGTAAGGGCATGGGCATCGCAAAGACGGGAACACCGCAGGGTTTTGTTGACGCTAACGGTGACGGTGTCTGCGACAATATGGGCCAGGGATTACATGCCGGCCAGCAATACAGAGGTGGACAGGGCAAAGGTAAAGGCGCAGCCCAATAAGTTCATGATATACTAATACCGGTTTATTCTTTGGTAAGAGTTCCTGAAACCTCTGTTGAATCGACATATGTATGCGAAATGACCAAGACATAGAATATGCTATTGATATCCATGGTGATACCGTGTGGCGCATTTGCCGCATGCGCATGGGTCAGGACGCTGATGCTCAAGATGCATTTCAGGAAACATTTTTAAAATATGCGCTTAATGACACAACTAGATTTAATAACAGCGAGCACGAACGTGCATGGTTAATCCGCGTTGCTACCAACGTGTGTATTGACCTGCTGCGTTCGCACTCGCATGCGCCTGAGGAATTTGATGAATCATACGAGGACATTCCTGATCCAGTCAATGACAGTATGGATGCAAATCTTTGGGAGGCCAAAGACATTCTCAATATACTTCCTCCTGACCAGAGACAGGCTCTCTACCTCACCGTTTACGAAGAAATGCAGGCTGCAGATATCGCCGAAATTATGGGAGTGCCAATTGGCACGGTCTATTCATGGATAACGCGCGCAAAACAAAAGCTAAAGGAGGCACTCTCATGAGTACCCAGGACAATCTTGACCGCATAATCACTCAGGCATTTGAGTCTGAGCATATGCCGGAGGGACTCAAGAGCTCGACGCTCACGTTTATTCATGCAAAGGCGCAGGAGCCTCAGGATACTCAGAATGAAGCCGCCTCTCAGATCAAAGTTGCAGAAAACACACCGAGTACTTCTCCGGAGCTAAAACTTGTTAAAAATAACCGCACCAAACGCGTCCCTCTGCGGGTGCGTATTCCTCAGATGATAGCCGCATGTCTTGCGATATGTATGCTTGCTTTTGCAGGAATCTCGTTTGCGGCAGAGACAGCCCAAATTGAGTTCTCGGGTTCTGCCTCCTTGAACCTTGGTCTTAACCGGTGGGGTAATGTGGTGCGCGTTGAGTGTGCAGACCCTGAGCTCAAAGATATGGTCAATGACCTTGGACTTCTTGGACTCTCATACTCTGATGCTTTGGATCGCCTGTCTTCTCAAAGTGAGCTTCAAAACACTCTTGCTGCCGAGAATACCCTCGTTATTATGTGTTCCGCTTCAACTCAGGAGCAACAGGATGCGGTTCTCGCGGAATGCGAGCAAGCGAGCGTTAACTTCGAAGTCTCTACAACCTGTATGGGCCAAGGCATGGGACTCGGCATGGGTCAGGGGAAAGGCCAAGGTCAGGGCCAAGGAAAAGGCGAAGGCCCAAAGTACGGCCGGGGAGCCGGTAATAAGGGCTGAGCCTGATGACACGGGGGGCTCAATGACAAAGAGCACGACCCCGTGTTATCGACCGCGGATTTTTGCGTTGGGGCAGTGGGCTACTATGTAATCGCGGACAAAGTCAAAGTCTGCGTCTTCAGCGTAAATTTGATTATGGCCTAACAGTTGGTTAACATATATTACGTTCCTGCTGCGCTTGGCTTTTACTTTTCTCACGTGCTCAAAGACTGACGTGGAGCTGTTGCGGCTTGCTGCCAGAACGCCGGTGCCTACCATACCTACTTTGCCTGTTGCAAGGCCTACGGCTGCAGTAAGCCACCCTATTGCCTGGGCTTTATCGAACTCCTTTTTCATGGGGCACTGCTCTACTTCTTCATCATCCATGGTTAGGAGCACCATGTACTTCCAGCCAAAAGATGCCGCCACAATAAGATAGGCAACAACAGCAAGTGCCAAAAGCACAGCCAAAAGGATTACGAACCCCCGGTAAAAGTCCCAAAACTCAGCGACGTTTCTGAACGTGCCCTCAGCAAACTGGAGGAGCATCATAGCTGCCATCACTATACCATACGCTAACAATATAACCTTGCAAACAGTTATGAGGATAGAAGGGTTCTTGAGCATGTCAAACTCAAAATACCAGCGATATTTACCGTCCGGACAAAGATAGACATTCTCGGATACTTTCTCCCCGGTTATCTCTTGCTGCTCTTTAGCCATAAGCCCACGCTCCTTTCTTGTCTATTATTGCAAAGCTTTTGCTTTTTAACAAGCATTATTGAGGAGTTTTCGCCCAGGAACCCGAGTATCATGAACTTTTGTCCAACAACCCTGAGTCCCTGAACCGCCAGATGCGGACGAACCTTTTGCCCGGTTAAATAGGTAGTGCAAGTTATGACGGGTGCTAGCATGATTGAAAGTGAGATTCGATGGGTTTCTCGGCAAAAGCCCAGGTATTTTAAATCTTTAGATGTTTGATCATGCTAGCACCCGTCATAACTTGCAGTGGCGTTACAAACAAGCTGCCGAGAAGACCTCGTGATCTTCTCGGCAGCTAGCCAAAACCTGACAAAAGGTCCGTCCTTTTGTCAGGTTTTGCGTTCTTTTGTTAGGTTTTTTGTTATAATAGCGCGCTCGGATAGGAGGTTATTATGCTAGAAGACATTATTTCCCCATGTAAGGCAGACTTTGCCGAGGGGGTCCAAACCGTACTGCGCGGACATGAGAATCGCAGTCGTCGTGTTGTATTGCTCAAAGGCAACCTGGTTCAAAACAGCCGCAACTCAAGCAGCGGAATCAGTGCGCGGGTAACAAAGGGAGGCCGGAATGGCTTCTCGTCTATAGGGTCTTATACGCCTGAAGCGGCTCGCAGTGTACTTGCTGCCGCAACAGAGAACGCTTTGTTCCTGGATGCACGGGCAAAGGAGCCGGGCATTACATTCCCTGCACAGCCAAGCGGTCTCATAACACCGCACCGGGACATCATTGATTTTGAACAGAAGCGTTTTATTGATGCGTGCCGTGAAGTTGACGCGTATATTGAGAAGACCTACCCCAATCTCATAAGCCGCCGCATTATTTATACTGAAGATTCCCAGGATAAAATCATTGTGACTTCTGATGCGGCCAGCGGACATGTAACGTATCCGCGCTGCTACATATATGTGATGCTGACCGCCGAGTCAAAAGCCGGCGTGCCTGTTGAGCTGTTCCGCGCATTTGGCGGGGCCGGAAGCTTTGAGGACAACTTTAGTAACCTCGAGTCTATGTATCCTGAAATTGACAATCTTTACGGTAAGCTCATGGACAAGGCAGAAGGCGTTTATGCTGAGGCAGGCACCAAGACGGTTATTCTTGGCGGTATGATGGGCGGCATGCTTGCTCACGAGGCTGTTGGCCATACTGTTGAAGCAGATCTTGTCATTGGCGGCAGCGTAGCCGGACCAAACCTTGGCAAACGAGTCGCATCTGACCTGGTGAGTCTTGTGGATTACGCACACACTGCTTTTGGAGAAGAAGCGCCGCTCCCCGTATTTCTTGATGATGAGGGCGTTATTGCCCGCGACGTGACCCTTATTGAGAACGGTATTCTCAAAGGTTATATGAACAACCGCGATACTGCCGAGCGTTTTGGCATGGAAGCCTGCGGCAATGCCCGTGCGTGGGAGTTTACCGACGAGCCGCTCATTCGCATGCGCAACACCGCCGTGCTGCCCGGTACAAGCACACTTGAAGAAATGATCGCCTCTATTGACGACGGTTATTACCTCATTGACAGCGGCAACGGCCAGGCCGACCTCACCGGTGAGTTTATGTTTGGCGTCACGCTTGGATACGAGATCAAAAAAGGCAAGCTGGGACGCGCGTTACTGGATACCACGGTCTCGGGCATCGCATTTGAAATGCTTAAATCTGTGGATATGGTTTCCAACAATATTACCTGGTCTTCGAGTGGCTTCTGCGGCAAAAAGCAGCCTATGCCGGTAGGCATGGCCGGTCCCGAGATGCGCTGCAAGATTACCATAGGAGGTCGATAACCCATGGTAGATGTACTGGAACGGGCTTCTGTACTTGAGGATATGCTCAAAGCAAAGGGCGTCTCCAAATATGCGATAGATGTTTCTGAAGGCGAGATGCACGAGCTCAATACCGAGCTTTCGAACTTCACACTCTACCGCACTATCTTCTCAAACAGCGCGTCTGTTGTTGTTTATATTGACAACAAAAAGGGCTCCGCCTCGGGCAACAGCCTGCTGGACGAGGATCTTCAACAGCTGGTAGACGATGCCTGCTCAGGCGCCGAGTCAGCCGTGGCAGATGAAGCCAATGATATTGCGCCTTACCAGGAACCTGAAGTATTCCATACCGGTCCTTATGAACCTGATATGGACCGCTTTTATGACCGTATGGAAGAAATGCTCACATCTATTGAGCAGGAATATCCAAAAATCTTGCTCATGCAGACAATTGGCAGTTATACCAAATCGCATAGCGTGTATGCGAATTCCAACGGCACGAGGTTTGAGTCGTTTGATGGTGTCTACAATGTGGGACTTGAGTTTGCCGGCAATGACGGAGAACGTACTACCGGCATAAACGGCGCTTCTGTATGCATGCATGATCTCGATACGCCCATTCTCGATCTGAGTCTTCTCCGCACAATGCTCTCAAATACCCAGGACAGCCTGTATGTGGTCCCCATGGGGGAGAAGTTTGAGGGTACGGTTATTTTTGACCCCAATGCAACCGGTAGCTTTGTGGATATGCTTGTCGAGAACTTCATGTCAAGCACGGTAATTGTGGAAGGCACAAGCCTTTGGCTCGACAAGGTTGGCGAACAGGTATCCCATGAATCTGTTACATTGCGTTTGCAGTCTCAAGACGAGCGCCTTGTTGTACAAAGCCCTGTTACCGAGGACGGTTACCGAGCGCAGAACGTGACCCTTATTGAGAACGGCGTGCTTCAAAGCCACCTCTTGAGTCTGTACGCTTCTCGTAAAACAGGCCGGCCCGTAACAAAGAACTCAGGCAGCTGCTATGTGCTTGAGCCCGGCAATACTCCTTATAAAGAGCTCTTGAGCGGTGTCAAGCGCGGACTTCTTGTGGGCTGGTTCTCGGGAGGACGCCCCGGTGTTAACGGCGAATTCTCGGGCGTTGCAAAGAGCAGTTTTTACATAGAAAACGGCGAGATCAAAGGCACCGTTATGGAAACCATGATCAACGGCAACCTGGCTGATGTCTTTAAGAATGTGACGGGTATCTCGAGCGAGCTCTACTCCGACGGTATCATGGCCTTCCCTTATGTGAGAGTAGAAGGGATTACCATCTCCGGCGCATAGACAAAACGTGATACCCAATGGTTTTTAGCAACATGGAGGGTAATGGACAGACAAACTCAGCGGCAGCTATTTGATATTCTCTATGCGCTTGCAGCTCGTGACGGACGCGAAGCGGCTCTGTTTGGCCGGAGCCTGTCGTTTGCACGCGAGGCTTTTGCGCGCAGCATAGCAAGCGAGTTGTTCCCTGAGGTGTGGTTCGAGATTCCTCTGGCGGGTGACCCTTGGTTTGACCTGCATTTGCTTACCTCAAGGGATGCGCTGAATCCCGGTATGGTGTTTTCTGCCGAGGATACAGGCAGCCATCCCCAAGTATTTGAGTGGTTCGCAAAACAAGAAGGCGTGCGTCAGCTTGCGTTAAGCTGGGATGTGGGCAAGGGTAATACCACGCTCCCCGCCGTGCAGGTGCTCGTGACCAAGAGTGATCCTGAAATACCCTGTTCCTTTTTGCGTGCGGTAGGACAGAGCGGCTTACAAGACGCCTACCGCACGTTTACCGAGCATATGCCCCATACGTGGTTCGCATGTTACACAGGCGTCTTTCCCAACAGAGAGTGTAACTTTGTTCGCGTTGAATGCATCCCCAGCAGGCGGATGCAGCATGTTTATGCCCAAGATGCCTCATTGCTTGAAGCCCATTTGCGCCAGATCGGAATCTGCGATTTAGGTAAAACAATAGTCTCACGCTGCCAAATGCTTGCGCGTCTTCCGTTCCAAATCGAGTTTCAGTTTGACGTCATGCCTGATGGTACTCCCGGTCCAACATTCAGTGCAAGTGCGCGCTTTGCATGCCCGCCGGGAGAGGACGGCTGGTCCTCGTTTGACCAGTCAGGCGCAGCAGGTGAACTCATGAAAAGCATCGAAACGTGGGGTCTGGCAAGCGACCGCTGGCGGATGCTCGCAGACACAATATTTGCAAAGCGCATAACCCAGGCTGACACAAGCTGCATATTGTTTAACTTTCCCGCGTTTGTGAAGCTTCGCTGGCGTGGCGGAGAACCCCTTGATGCAAAAGTATATTTATTGGCAGGAGCACAGTTATAACCGGGCTTTATTCCAGCACTCTCAGCTCCCTTGGGTAGTTGTTCAAAACTTCGCAGCCATTCTCGGTCACTAAAATAAGGTCTTCTATGCGCACGCCAAAGTTACCTGCCAAATAAATGCCCGGTTCATCAGAGAATATCATGCCGGGTTGTACAGGCTCATGGTGAATGGCGCTTACATCGCCGGGCTCATGAACGTTGGTACCAATCTGGTGGCCCAGGCGGTGATTAAACTCATGGCCATAGCCCGCGTCGCAAATAATTGAGCGGGCAGCGGCGTCAATTTCGCTAAAGAGCACGCCCGGCGCTACCTTTTGGGCTGCCGCCCAGTTGGCTTTGCGTACAATCTCATAAACCTGTTGTTGTTCAGGTGTTACAGATTTAAAGAAGAAGGTACGGGTCATGTCGCTGCAGTACCCGTTATAGAGACATCCTACATCAAACAATACCACGTCACCCGCCTGAAGCTGAGTGTTGTCAGGCTCATGGTGCGGGTCTGCGGCATGTGCTCCAAAGCTTATGATTGGTGCAAACGAGAAGCCCTGGGCTCCCAGGCGTTTGTATTCCTCAAGCAGGTTATGGGCAATTTCTGCCTCGGTTACGCCTTCGTACACCTGAGTTGTGAGCCACTCCATAGCCTGGTCATTTATAGCGCTCGCTTTGCGCATAAGCTCTATTTCGAACGGCTCTTTGATAGACCGTGCGTCATCAACCGCTTTGCTGCCGAGCACAAACTGCGAGGCCGCCTTACGCTCTTGGAGAGGGATCAAAAACCGCGCAGCCATGTTTTTGTCACAGCCCAGAGGTTTTTGAGCGTCGAGAAGCTCTTGCACAATATCAACCGGGTCATTGGTGTCGCGATAACCCATGAGCTTAATGCCAAGATCCTCCGGGGTGGGGAACAGATCATTGATAATCAGAACGGGTTCTTGCCCCAAACGCAAAACCAGCCCCATAAAGCGCTCGCCCGGGTCTACGCTAAAACCGGTAAGCCATCCTATAGAAGCGGGATCAGTTACGAGGAGCTGCTCGAGGGCAAGCGCTTCCATATTGTCAAAGACCTTTTGGAACCTCGTATTATGCATTGTGTCAACCAACATTGAGATACTCCTTACATTCTTGTGTAATGTTATATGCCGTGCAATTATGCACGTATTGAAACAATTTCTAGCACAGAGAATTGTCCCTGTGTTTTTTATTATGCGTGCGGTTGCTCACAAAGGGGCATAAACTCCCCATAACCCGCTGCTTCCATCTCGTCATAAGGAATAAATTTGAGAGCAGCACTGTCTATACAGTAACGCAGACCTCCAAGTTCAGCGGGGCCGTCGTCAAATACATGGCCAAGATGCGAGTCACCCACACGGCTACGGACTTCTGTACGTTGCATACCAAAACTGCCATCTGCACGTTCAACTATGACAGCTGGGTCAATGGGCTCGGAGAAACTGGGCCAGCCGCAGCCAGATTCAAACTTGCTTGATGATGAAAACAGCGGTTCACCGGTTACAATATCTACGTAAATCCCTGCCTCAAATGTGTTCCAATACTCACCGGTAAATGCACGCTCAGTCCCATCATTCTGGGTAATGTCATATTGTTCCGGGGTGAGCATGTCTTTGATTTTATCTGCTGAAGGCTTGGTATAAAGGGAAGGATCTACCAAAATGCTTTGGTCATCAGGTTGGGACTCGGTATTTTCAACAGGTTCAAGCTCAAGATCATTGAGGGTGCTGAAGTCAATATGGCAGTAGCCACCGGGGTTTTTAACCAGGTAATCTTGATGGTAATCTTCTGCCTCATAAAAGTTTTCCAGAGGCATAAGCTCTGTTACAAGCGGTTTGTCGAGCGTTTTCTCAACCTCGGAGAATACGGCTTCCAGTACAGGGATATCTGCTTCATCAGTATAATACACTCCGGTACGGTACTGTGTGCCGCGATCATTGCCTTGTTTATTGAGACTTGTTGGGTCAATAATCTTAAAGTATTGACGGATAAGTGTGGTTAGGCTTACCGTGTGGGGATCATAGAGAATACAAACGGTTTCCGCGGCATGGGTAGAACCGGTACATACCAATTGGTAACTGGGGTTTTCGACAGTACTGTTTGCGTATCCGCTTGTAACGTCTTTAACACCGGGTATGCGCGAAAAATACTCTTCGACTCCCCAAAAACATCCGCCCGCAACATAGATTTTATGCAGTTCTGAGTCTTTAGCATCAACTTGCGGTTTCTTATCTTGAGGCTGTGCCATGGTATCTCCTTGACTGGTTAACTGAGGGGTAGATAGAGTATTAACCGTTTCTGCCTGTACGGTAGTACAACCGCTCAGCAAAGACAGTCCAAAACAAAAACCAATAAGAAGCAGTATGCGTATGATGTATATACCGGTTAAAGAACATCGCTTTGTATCCACTGTACCTGCCTCCAATTTTGCGATAGACAACATGTACGCTAACACATACTATACCCCATATGAAGGCCGCGAGGTCTTCTCGGCAGCTTTTGTCTTATCACTGTAAGTTGTTACAGATCGCAAACAGACACCTGCTTTTTAGCCCACTAAGCGCTGGAGCTCGTCTTTGTTATGGACGTTAAGCTTTGCGTAGATACGGCTTGTGTGGCCGCGCACGGTATTCTCGGATAAAAAGAGCTCTTCTGCAATAAATGCACGGCTGCGTCCTTTTGCCAGAAGTTTGAAAACTTCGAGCTCGCGCGCAGATAGTCCGGCTTCCTGGCCAAGTTTTTCGCATCGCGTGTCAACAGATACAAACTCCTCAGGAGTTATACGGGGATGGAGATCTGCAAAAATCCGGCGGATATCAGGAGATGAAGACTCGATCAGCGCCAGCACTGCTCCAAGTATCCAGATTAAAACAATTCCATATGATGGTTCAAGAGCAGTCTGGCCGGATACCTGCAATGCAATGAGCCCCAAATAACTCCCGCCGGTATACATAGGACCAAACATAAAGCCAAACACCACATATGGATGCTGATCGCAATGATGTGCAACATCGCAGGTAAATAACCATGCATACATCCATATGAGGCTCGTTGCCGAAACCAGCAAAGGGCTTACCCAGGGGCTGAGCGGAGCCAGCGAAGCAACAAGTATCACAGTAGTAAGAATAAGAAAAACAATTCGCCAGAGTTTTGAAAAATCGAGCGCGAGGTGGAACACAAACACCCAGGCAAAAATAATTATCGCAAGCGTTCCTTCAATTAAATGACCTATGAGAGCTTCTGAGAGCTCATTGCTTATAGTTGGTACTATCAACGTAAGAACCTGCCGTACAGCACAAAGCACCATGATGCATACCGTAGCTTTAAACAGCACAGAGTAGTTGCCCTTTTTATAGATAACCGCAGATGTTTTTAACGGCGCGCAGCATACTTCGAGGTCAAGCATGGGCACATGGACAAGAGAAATAAAAGATACTATGGGCAGCATAAAAACAATGACAGCCTCGGCCAGAGGCGGCAGAATATCAAGAATAATTTTAAACAAAGCGCTTATAAGATAGGCTGTTAAGAGACAGGCAGTTGTAGCACGTATATCCATACGCGCAAAAAGCTCACCCCAACGGAGATACATGATGCCCGCACAAATACCGGCGAAAATTAAATTGCCAAAAGACCAAACCGTGCTTGTAATACCGAGAAACGACTGTGCAGCCATTGACCCGGTACAAACACACATCATGACGGTTATCGGGAGATCAAACCGTTCAAGAGCAATGGTGCCCGCATAACGCAAACATACAGCTCCAATGATAAGCTGTACGAGAAACATAACTCCGGCAATACTTACAAAAGGCTGGAGTGGCACACCAAATGCAGTACTCACATTGTTGTACCAATATACCCATGAGAAAACGGTCCAAATCCCCGAGCAGTAGAAAAAGGCAGGTAACGGTAAAGGCAGATTGATCCCACCAACCGCGGTATTCTCGGCTGTATGTTCGTGATTGGTAACATTACGCGAGAAGATCATTGACCCTTACCTTTCTTTCAAACAGAAGCAAGTTTTGTTAGAACCACACAGCTTTTCTATCATCCCGGATTATCCTTCAGGATGATCTTGGGTTGAACACGCCGTTTGTAATCCTCCTGTCAACCGGTCCATTGCTGAGCCTTAAACAAAGAAAGTATAGTACATAATGAAGCAACCTGGGGGTCATTTCATACAGTACATTTTGTATCAACGTTCAATAACCCCTGTTAAAAGTACAATATTTAAAACAGGATCTTTTGTATCTTCATAGCTTGAAAGTTCTTCGCTACTCTTTGCCTCGCAGTGACGTTAGAGACGTCGTCCATCAAAGAAAGGAACCTCTACTATGACAGATCAGATTCTTGCCAGCCGTCGAACATTTGTTAAAGGAATGGCCGTGGCAGCCGGTACGGCTACACTCGCAGGGGCATCATCGCTGGTAAATACAGCTATGGCCGTTACAGAACCGTCATATACGCCCGGCACCTACACTGCCACGCAAGAGGGCGTTGGAACTGTGACTGTTTCTATTACGGTAAATGAGTCATCCATTACTGATTGTACAGTGGACGTCTCAGGCGAAACACCTTTTGTGGGCGGTCTTATTGGTGGAATCCTGCAGAATAGTATTCTCGAAGCAGGTGACGGAACTTTTGATTCTGTGAGCGGCGCAACTATAACCTCGTGGGCAGTTGCTCAAGCAGTGCAGAGATGTTTGGAACAAGCAGCCGGCCGCGAAGTCTCCGAGCCACTTGCCTGGGATGACAGCAGTGATCAGGATTGGTTGGGCAGCGAACCCGTCATACCAATTGAAGCTGTTACAGAAACCTGGGAAACATCCATTCTTATAGTTGGAGCAGGAAACGGCGGTCTTGCAGCTGCTGCTTATGCCGCAGCAAATGATCTTGACTTCAGAATTATTGAGCGCAACCCCATGAAAGCTGACACAAGGTTGTACTATGGCGCAGTAGATACTGCCGCAGCACAAGAAGCAGGTGTTGAACCCATGGACCGCAAGCGTCTTTTAGCCGAGATCAGCCGTTATGCAAGCGGCCGCTGCAATCAGCGCGTAATTAATGTATGGATCAACGAATCTGCTGCAATGCACGAATTTGTTAACTCTCTTTTGACAGCCGAGCCTTATGGCCTCGCATGCAGATTTACCGCCGGCGATGCGGCTAAATGGCCTGAAGCTGATAGTGTAACCAACTACTTCTGCCCGGAAATTGAACACACCTTTGGCGGTTGGAGTGGCGAACCAACGCGAAACGTTGTATTTGAAGACTTTATTAACGCACATGGATACAAAGTTGATTATTGCTGCCAGCTGGTTAAGCTCATAAAGGACGGAGATCGTGTTACCGGTGCCATTGCCCAAGATCGAACTGACGGTCATTTTATACAAATCAATGCCGAGAGAGGCGTTCTTCTTGCCTGTGGCGGTTATGCAGCTAATCCAAGAATGATGAAAGCTCTCGATCCAATGGCTGTTAGCTGTACCACCATGAACGGCAATTTCCCCGGTCAGCGAGGCATGGGCATACGAGCCGCTTTGTGGGCGGGCGCAACGCTTGACAACGATGCTGCTCCCATGCTTTTTGACCGCGGTTTGGTAGCAAACAACGTCAATGCCGGATATGTCGAGAACCCCGCAGCATTTGGAGGAGCAGAGTTCCCCGGCTTTATTACCAACTCTGTCAATATTGGCCAGTACAAGCCCGGTTCACAACCATTCTTAAAGGTTAACCGTGAAGGCGTACGCTTTGCCAATGAGTCTTGCCCCTACAATGATATTAACTACGCCGCAACGTACCAGCCCGGTGGTGTCTACGCTATGGTTCACGATGCTAATTTCTTTGAAGATGCGGTACGCTTCCACACTATTGCCTGCTCGGCTTCCGTACAAAGAGGCACATACTTTGAAGATGTGCTTAACAACCAGGTAGCTGCCGGCCTTATTCAAAAAGCAGATACTATTGAAGAGCTGGCAGATAAACTCGGATTCGAGGGCGAGGCAAAAGATAACTTCCTGGCAACCGTAGAAAGGCAGAATGAGAACTTCGACGCACAGAACGATCCTGATTTTGGCAAGATGGTACCTCGTCTTTCTGAGATTCGCACCGCGCCATTCTATGGCGGATGGCTAGGCGCTTCAATTCTTACCACCTTACAGGGCATTACCATCGACGAACACATGCGTGCCCTTGATGCTCAGCGTAATCCCATTGAGGGCCTGTATGTAGCAGGTGACAATTCAGGCAGCTTCTTTGCAGATAACTATCCATGTTTGCTTTCAGGTATAGCATGCGGACGCACGTTAACTTTTGCCATTCATGCTGTTAAAGAAATGGGCGGGCTCGCATAAAAAAACAGACAGAAGCACAAGCACGGTTCTCACCAAGCAAAGCTCAGGTTTTGGCTAGCTGCCGAGAAGATCACGAGGTCTTCTCGGCAGCTTGTTTGTAACACCACTGCAAGTTATGACGGGTGCTAGCATGATCGAAAGCAAAAATCGATGAGTTTCTCAGCAAAAGGCCAGGTATTTTTGATCTTTTGACGTTTGATCATGCTAGTACCCGTCATAACTTGCATTCCCTGTCAACATGAAGAGTCGTGAGATATTTCGTTAATAACCCGTCAAAAGATTTTGTAACCCATATACAAACGAATATATACCGTACGGCGAATTTTAAAGTTTTATGAATAACAGAGCGCCCAGGCGGGAATAACGACTTTTGTGTTCGTTTGGCATCAAGTATCGAAAGGGGATTTATTATGCAGAACGAAATTTCAAGAAGGACATTTATTGCCGGGACCGCTCTTACGGGAGCAGCAGCAGGCGCAGCTATGATGGGCGTTCAGCAGGCCCAGGCAGACGACACGGCTGTTATTGGCAAGCACACCTGGGAAGTCAAGCCTGACCCCATTACCGACATTGCCGAGACAAAAGACTTTGATATCGTCATTGTTGGCGCCGGTATTTCTGGCAACGCCGCTGCAGAGGCAGCAGCCAGGTCAGGCGCTTCTGTAGCCGTCATCGAGCAGGCTGGCCAGGTTACCGTTCACGGTGTTGACGACGGCAGCATTGGTTCGCAGTTCCAGGCAGAAAACGGCATCAGCATTGATCCTGAAGAAGCCACCAAGCTCCTCTATCGCTGGTCACAGCAGACAGCAAACCGCAACCTCATTTACCAGTGGGCAACCAAGTCGGGCAAGGTCTTTGACCATCTGAGCGAGATCGCTGCCGAGCACGGCTTCACCACCGTTCGCGCGCTCTCCCCAACCGCAAAGTGGGACTGGCAGGAGCTCGACGAACTCTGGCGTGAGTATCCAGACGCCGTCTCCTGGACAGATCTTGAGAGCGACATGGGCATGATGACCGCCGACTTCCGTATGGTTAACTGCCACATCATTGATACCCTCCATGACGAGGCCGTTGCCAACGGCGCCGAGTACTTCTTTGACACCCATGCCGAGCAGCTCGTGGGCGACGCGGCAAGCGGCATCTCGGGCGTTATCGCAACCGACCCCGACGGCAAGTATGTACAGTTCAACGCCGCCAAGGGTGTTATCCTCGCTACAGGCGACATCTCGGGCAACCAGGAAATGATCGACTGCTGGGCACCTATTTCCAACCGTGCTGACGCCTGCTACTACACCCCCGCCGGTGGCAACCATGGCGACGGCATTCTCATGGGCATGTGGGCAGGCGCTGCGCACATGAAGGCCCCTGCTGCTCCTATGGTACACCCCATCGACATGGGTCCGAATGCGGCCCTTGGCACCATCAGTTTTTCCTGGCTCGCTGTTAACCGCAACGGTCTGCGCTATAGCGCCGAGATGCCCTTTGAGCCTATGGTCACCAACGCCCGTATGAACCAACCCGGCAATGTAGCCTGGAGCATTTTTGACTCTGATTATCCCATCTACGTACAGAAGCAGTTCCCCGACACCTACGAGTCACTGCTCGAAGGCGTACAGGAGAAGCTCGACGCCGGTGCAGAAGCCGGCACCAGCTGGAAGGCCGATACTATTGAGGACCTCGCCAACCAACTTGGTATCCCCGCTGATAAGCTCCAGAAGACCATTGACCGTTACAATGAGCTTTGCGACGCCGGTTACGACGAGGACTACGGTGTACCTGAGCGCTTCCTTGCTCCTGTTAAGAACGGCCCGTTCTATGCCAACTCCATTCCCGCTGCAGAGCTCGTTGTAATCTTTGGCCTCCATGTGGATGACAACTCACAGGTTTGCACTGAAGACGACGAGCCCATCCCCGGCCTCTTCGCCGTTGGTAACTGCCAGGGCGAATTCTTTGCGAACTCCTACCCGGTCCACTGCCCCGGCATCAGCCATGGCCGTGCCCTCACCTTTGGCCAGCTTGTTGGCGAAGCCCTCGCAAAAGACACAGTTATCACCGCGAATGACTAAGCCCTTATAGCCTGACAAAAGGTCCGTCCTTTTGTCAGGTTACATAATAAGCCGCCGAGAAGGTCGCGAGGTCTTCTCGGCGGCTTTGGATTACTTAAGATTGGAGCGTGTTACTATGGAATCATTGACCCGTAGAAGCTTTATTGCCGGTGCCGGCGCAACCGCCGCAGCTCTGTGCACGGTTGGAGCAGCTGTTGCAGAAGAGCAGATTCCTGCCTGGGATATTGAGACCGAGGTTCTGGTTGTAGGCGCCGGCGGTGCAGGTCTTACCGCAGCTATCGCAGCAAGCGATGCAGGCGCAAAGGTCACCGTCATTGAGAAGGCAACCGTAGAGTGCGAAACCGGTTACGGCGCTACCCGCTCATCCGGCGGCAATGCCTGCCAGGTGCTTAATGTAGAAGGCGCCATGAGCTATATTCACGCTATGGAGCTTGGCTTTGAAGACAAAGAGCTTGCTCAGGCTTGGGCTGAAATTGGCCAGAGCATTACCGAGTGGCTTGAGGAGCATGACGTTAACTACAACATGCCCAGCCAGCCCGGCGCCGACTTCCCCAACTTCCCCGGCGCTGATTCTCTCGTAGCCATCCAAATTGCTGACCCCGAGAACCCCGGAACCGTGCGCGGCGGCGCTTATTATCTGCGCACCATGATCCCCATGCTTAAAGAGGCCGGCGGCGAGCTTATTATTGGTACCCGTGCTGTAGCCTTTATTAAGAATGCCGAAGGCGCTGTTGTTGGCGTCAAGGCTCTCCAGGGCGACAAAGAAGTTGCGATTCACGCCACCAAGGGCGTTATCATGGCAAGCGGCGGCTTTGAGGGCGATGCCGTCATGCTCTTTAACTACATGCGTACCTGGCCGCTCGCAGGTCTGTCCTGGCCTCTCAACACCGGTGACGGTCACAAGATGTGCATGGCAATTGGCGCCGATATGTGGCATATGAACAACTGCTGCTCACAGGGCTACGGATTCCAATATCCCGGATTCTTTGAGCTTCGTACCGGCCTGAACGGTGCCGGCTGGCCCGAGAAGAGCTATATCTTTGTAAACAAGAACGGCAAGCGCTTCCTTTGCGAGAACCCCAACAAGGCCGGCGGCCCTCTGGGACACCGCTGCTATCTTGATTACAACCGCTTCGATACCTCAAATGAGCAGGTTAACGGCGGTTTCGAGAACAACCCGTTCTACGCGGTATTTGACTCCAAGGTTATCGCCGCAGGCCCCATCTTCAGGCCGAGCCCCAACAGTGGTATCCGCGCCGTTGACCCGGCTGACGGTGGTCTTGCTGAAGAGTGGAGCTCTGACAACTCGGTTGAGATCGAAAAGGGCTACATCCTCAAGGCTGACACCATAGAAGAGCTTGCCGAGAAGATCAACGAGAACAGCGCCGAGGAAGGCTATGTCATGGATCCCGCAGCTCTGGCAGAAACCATTGCCATCTATAATGGCTATTGCGCTGCCGGTGAAGATCCTGAGTTTGGACGTCCTGCCACCAATAATGACGCTCCCAACCTCATCGCTATTGACGAGCCTCCTTACTATGCACTGCGTCTCCAGCCGTCGCTCTACAATACCCTCGGCGGACCTCGCAAGAACTACAAGGGCCAGGTTCTCGATGTCTTTGGCAATGTTATCCCCAGGCTTTATGCTGTTGGCGCCTTCTCCGAGGCCACCGCACAGAGCTACACCATGTATGGCGAAAACTGGGCAGAGATTCTCAACTTTGGCCGCATAACCGGCCAGAATGCCGCAGCAGAAGAGCCGCTCGCATAGTGTTAATCAAACGGAACACCTAGCATAACAAAAGCGCCTCTTGTTGAATTCATCGCAAGAGGCGCTTTTGTTTCTACATACATCAATTGCGAAATCTTTGACATCCCCGCCGCTGGCCCCACCATCTGTACATTCTTTAAAGAAGTTGAGTGCAACCACTTTTGTGAGCTCCTGAGCGTGCATAATATTACTACGACGCAAGTAAAGTGCGCTATTCTATAGAAGGATCTGCTCGCTCGTTTGAAAGGACCAATTATGTCTCTCAAAGAAGGTGCCGGGAAGGTTGTACAAGCATACAACAGCATAAGCCTTATTTGGCGCATTGTGATTGGTATTATTATTGGCACTATCCTGGGCCTTTTGGTTCCGGGTGCTGCCTGGATTTCTCTTTTTGGTGACCTTTTTGTAGGCGCGCTCAAAGCCATTGCTCCTGTCCTTGTCTTTGTGCTTATTGTTGCCGCACTTGTGCAGAGCTCTGGTAAGTTTGACAAGCGCTTTGGCCTGGTTATCACACTTTATATTATAAGCACGCTCGCTGCTTCGCTCATGGCAGTCATTGCGAGCTTTATTTGCCCGCTCGACCTTACAAACGTCCTTGTGGTACCGGAAGGCGCCGAGGAACTCGCACCTCCCGGTGATATTGCAACGGTTTTGGGGAACCTCCTCACCAGGTCTGTTGCCAACCCTGTTGGCGCTATTGTTGACGCCAATTACATTGGCATTCTGCTTTGGGCTGCCATTTTTGGATTGGCCCTTAAACATATTGCAGCCGACACAACCAAGCTTATGCTTACAAACATCTCCGACGGTGTTACCAAGGTTGTGCGCTGGATCATTAACCTTGCACCGTTTGGTATCTTGGGTCTTGTGTTCAGCAGCGTGTCTACCAGCGGTCTCGAGATTTTCACCACCTATGGCGGTCTGGTATTGATCCTTGTTGTTACGATGCTTGTAGTCGCTTTAATCATCTCTCCGCTTATTGTGTTTTGTGTCATTCGCAAAAACCCTTATCCTTTGGTGTTCCGCTGCCTTAAAGACAGCGGTATCACTGCGTTCTTTACCCGCAGCTCAGCAGCAAATATCCCCGTTAACATGAACCTTTGCGAACGCCTGGGTCTCGACCGTGATTTTTACTCGGTAAGCATTCCGCTTGGTGCAACCATTAACATGAACGGCGCAGCCGTTACCATTGCAATTATGACGCTTGCCTGCGCTCATACCATGGGTGTTCAGGTCGATATTCCCTCAGCGCTCTTGTTGTGCGTGCTTTCTACGCTCGGCGCATGCGGAGCCTCGGGTGTTGCCGGCGGGTCGCTTTTGCTCATCCCCATGGCATGCTCGCTCTTTGGCATTAGCGGAGACATTGCCATCCAGATGGTTGGCGTCGGCTTCATTATTGGCGTTATTCAAGACGGACTCGAGACCGCGCTTAACTCAAGCGGAGACGTAATTTACGCCGCCACCGCCGAGTTCAAAGCCTGGCAAAAAGAAGGCAAGCCCCTCCCCGAGTTCATGGGATAAGCCCATAGCCCTCTGTCAGACTGGCCAAAAACTATGCGGTGCAGAGAATTTACCAATTCATGACTACTCAAACGCATTTGAGTAGCCTGCCAAAGAAAACAAAAGAACTTGCCGAGAAGAACCAGCAGGTCAAAAGCGCGGGCTTCTCGGCATATCGTGTTTAATATAGAAAAACAGACTACTCAAATGCGTTTGAGTAGTCATGAATTGGTAAATTCTCTACGCGGGATAGGTTTGCAGCGCACAGGAGTAGCCCCTTGGGCGCTCAATTATCTTGTTTAGAACAGTTTTAGTTGTTCTTCAAAGCCTGGGAATTCATGCAGGTATGCAAAGCAGTCATCAGGGGTATGCAGGATGCCGTATCTTTCGCAGCGCTCGTTAAAAAGGTGTATCAGTTCACGGTTGTTACTGCTTATAACCTCATAACTGTTGCCGTATACCTCTTTATACCGTTGCGACAATCCCGGGAAATGCCGGTCCAATGCCTGGTAGTAGTATTCTCTATTGCCTTCACGCAGCGTCATACCAATGTTCCAGCAGATAATCCCCTTAACGCCTGCGTCAATACATAAATCAAGGATGGCTGTTATGTTTTCGCGGGTATCGGTTAAAAAGGGAAGCAGCGGTGTCATCCAAACAACGGTGGGCACTCCTGCCTCTTGAAACGCTTTGAGAGCTTTATATCTCTCCATGGTGGTGCAGACATTTGGTTCAAGCTTGTGGCTGAGCTCCTCATCTGCAATAGTCAACGACATCTGGACAACACTTTTGGTCTTCGCGTTGATGTCTGTCAAAATGTCAATATCCCGGAGCACCCGGTCAGACTTGGTTAGTACCGTAGCGCCAAACCCATATGCATAAATCAGTTCAAGACATTTGCGTACAATACACAGCTCGGTTTCGCAGGGCTGGTAGGGATCGCACATCGAGCCGGTGCCAATCATGATTTTCTTCCGCTTTGAGCACAGTATTTGTTCCAAAAGCTCAGGAGCGTTCTCTTTGACCTCGATATCCTCAAAAGGATGCGTAAACTGGTAGCAACGGCTGCGCGAATCGCAATAAACGCACCCATGGGCACATCCTCGGTATACATTCATACCGTTATCTCTGTTCAAAAGAGCCTTTGCCCGCACAAAGTGCATTGTCTTACAGCCTCCGCCAACTTCTTGCAAACCACCAGAAGACCACCCGGTCCTATAAAGAATACCATATTAGCTGTATTGCTGTTTTACTCATACATGCAAAAGTAGTGCAGTCTTCTCAAACAAGATCACGCAATCTTATCTTATATACTCCATCCTAAAAACTTTGCGAAAGAAAACGAGCTAATTGAAGTCCCACCCTACATGTTCTTTTGCATGTTTGAATAACGCGCTAAAAAACGTCTTTTTAAGCGATTACTTCTGCTATTTGGAAGAGAGGATCTTTGAGACGAGGATCGAAATCGAGTATTGGGACTGCATTCATACTCCATTGATGGTAAGGAAACCTTATCTTAAAACTATGCTCCGAGCCATCAGGGACTTCCTCAAAACGCTCACTGTAAAGGTCATCAAGAGTACGCGGGAAACCAGCAAATTCATAAAAAGCAATGCAGGCGTTATTCATTGCATCAAAACGCTCAGACAGTGCATCCGAGAAGTTATCAATTGGCAAGAGCTGCCATTGACGTGTCTCGGTTGTGTTGTCATTAAACAAAACTTCAATTTGGAATAGTGTGTTAGATAATGCCTCCGCAACTGCTTCATAACCGGCAATATAATTGCTTCGCTGCCAAGCAATAAAGGTATCTATATTAGATGCTTTTTCTTCATAAGCTGCATTGTAGGTTCTATAGAGCTCAATGTATTCATCCATTTCTTCATGTGATAATCCACTGTTTTGCTGTGGATCAGTAAGAGCTTTGAACCAAAGCCAGAGCTGGTCATTGGTATGTGCATAGAATTCTTCAAAAGCAGTTACATAAAGAAACCTGTGAGTATCCATGGTTTGAAAATCACTGCTACTGGGGTTTGAATAATCAACAGTAAAAGATGTAACGCGTTCAGATGACATCTCGCCTTCAGATGTTGTCAGATTAAATGAAGAACCGTTCTCGAGCTGAACTTCAGTGGTTTTGTCTGTGTATTGCGCGACATCAAAGCATACCCTTGGAACAGATGAGTCAGAATCAATTGGGGGCTGTGAAAAAATAGATGTTAAGGGAACATACGAGGGAGCAGCAAGAACGGTATAGGTAACTTGCTTAATATCATCACCAACCACTTTAAGGTTCATCTTAAAGCTCTTGAGAGGCATGGTATTATCATTAACACAAATCAGCCCCTCGTCTGTTGTTTTAATTGGAATGAAGGTGCCCGGTTCTGGTTCTGTGCCATCGTCTGCCAGGGCAATCGAAAGCCCAAAGCGGTGGCCACGCTGGGCGCCTGCCTCGGTAACAGGTATACCATCCACGCCCTCGGTTCCAACATTAGCCGGCAACAGACCGGAGGTCAATGCTTTGATACCAAATCCTGCGGCAACAAAGCCGCCTAAAACACCTGCTGTTGCAAGTACAAACTGTCTGCGAGAGTAAAACCTGCCTTGTGAGGCTGAGGCCACTGCGTGCCGCGTACTCATCTGGTGCACTTCATCAATAACGGAATCATCGAGCGCCTCGCTGGGTGTGATGTGTTCAAGTGACGAAGAAAGCGCAGAAGATATGTTGCTGTCAAAAGCATTATTATTGTTCTGCATGACTACTCCTTTGTTTTTCGAGAATAGTGCGAAGGCGCTCACGTGCACGTTGAAGCCTTGTTCTGACGGTAGAGGGGTTCTCGGCAAGAATCTGTGCGATCATCGCGGTAGAAAAACCCTCGTAGTATGTAAGAAATATCACGATGCGGTATTTTTTGGGTAGTGCAATAATGGCTTTGACAACATCCTTTGCAGAATAGGGGTATCCGCTGATATGCGTTGGCGATTCTTCTGCGAGTATATTGTCTGTAAGAGAAGCCGGGTCAATGGGTTCCAACACCAGTTCGTCAAAGTCTGCCGTATGCTTTTGCCACCACGAGCGCCTAAAGTCCCGGCAGCAGTTGGCAGCAACATGCAAAAGCCATGCGTGCAAATGCTCTTCTGACTCAAATTCGCCCGAGAAGGTCGCGAGCTTTACAAAGACGTCCTGGTATATGTCCTCGGCATCAGCTTGGGATCCGGTCATTACAGCCGCAAGACGCAGCACATGGGCACCATGCTCCCGCATGGCAGCACGCAAAAACGCGTCCGAGCGCGTAATCTTGGCATGTCCGGCTGCCTTGCCCATACATCAAACCGCTCCTTTCTCAAGAACCAAAACTCTCTTCCCAGCAAAACCGCAAAGAAGCGCAACAAAGCACATTGTAAAGAACAACAATGCCCGCTCTTTTGCGCTTCACCCATAACACGAAGCAATCGCTAAAATGTCTCAAAATTCTTGTGAAAATTTTTGTGGAGGATGTACAATATGTTTGAGGTAGATGGTAAATGGAACGGTTACAAGGATACAAAATGGAATACGTTGGATGTCGGGAAACACCGGGTATTATTTTAGGGATTGGGATGGATCAGAAAATGGTGTTCCTAAGTGGTATGCGTTTCAAATGAGACAAGAAGTTGTTATACGTGGCAATAATCTTCCGGAAGTAGGCAAAGGACATATAGAGCTTACTCTCATAACGTCTCCGCTGTTTGGAATATTCTCATCAAAGAAGAACAATATATACCGCCTTCGTGCCAATGTACGAGATGTTCAAAATAATTTGACTACCTATGTCTTTATAGACGGAATACCATGGGATCGTTGCTTTTACGGATCAGAGTTTTCATTAACAACAGATGTTTGGGGTACATGGTCTCAAACAGGAACTCATAGTGTCGAACTATATCAGTTCGTCAATGATGATCCTGCCAAAGGCATTGTGACTCACAAAACAGTAAAGTATTCTCAATTCTCCAGCGGAATAAAGCTATAAGACAACAACAGCGCATCTTGTGATCCAGAAGTCTCGATCTGGTTTCTCGGCTCAATGCTGATGGCAAAAAGGTGACGATCCGTTGTCTCAGACGAGAGCTTGGTGCTTCTCGGCCAGAGGCTGGTGGCAAAAAGGTGAGGATTCGTTGTCAGTGAATTGAGCTTTATGATTTGTTTTAATAGTGTAATAAGCTTTTACCTGGCATTATATTGATTGTCGAAAAAGCAATATCTGAGTAAGAGCCTGCATGAGACAACGAATCGTCACCTTTTTGCCATTTGCACTTGTCAGAGAGATAAAATTCTGGCT
>JAFWFL010000019.1 GCA_017515595.1 Coriobacteriales bacterium | reverse complement strand
TACGTATTCTAACATGAATGAAAAGACATGGATATCAAAAACCAGACAAAAGGTCTGTCTGGTGCGGATACTAAAAAACGCCGCCACTCTTGTGAGTGACGGCGTTTCTGCTAAAGCATAAAGGTTCTTTACTCGCCAAGAACAAAGAGCTTGAATCCCTTAACGGAAATCTTGTCGTCTACTTCTTTGGCAACGCGCTTAATAAGGTCAGAAACCTTGATTTCGGGATCCTTTACAAAGGCCTCGTCAACAAGGGTGGCTTCCTGATAGAACTTCTCGAGACGTCCAAGAGCCATCTTCTCCTGAATCTCCTTGGGCTTGCCGGAATCAGCAGCCTGGGCACGATAAATCTCCATCTCGTGATCAATGGTTGCCTGGGGCATCTCGTCACGGTTGGCGCAGAGAGGCTTTGCGGCAGCTACCTGCATAGCAATGTCATGAGCCATAACCTTGAAGGTCTCGTTCTCAGCGGTCTCGGGCTTATCAAAGCTAAAGACAACGAGAGTACCAATCTTACCACCCATATGGATGTAAGAAGAAATGGCGCCATTCTCAACGCTGCAGCGGGCAAACTTGCCAAGGGTCATGTTCTCGCCCATGTTATGAATGCCTTCGCCAACAATGGACTCAACGGTTTCGCCGTTAACGGTAGCAGCCTTAAAGGCATCTGCGTCCTGAGGATCGCACTCAGCAACAGCCTGAGCGATCTTGGAAACAAGAGCCTTGAATTTATCAGTGTTAGAAACAAAGTCAGTCTCGCACTTGACTTCAGCCAAAGCGGCAAGCTTGCCGTCTTCGCTTACATAAGCGGCAATAGCGCCTTCGTTGGTGGCACGGCCGGCCTTCTTGATGCTCTTTGCAACACCCATTGCACGAAGAACGTCAATAGCCTTATCAATATCGCCCTCGGCCTCAACAAGAGCCTTCTTGCACTCCATCATAGGAGAGTCGGTCATTTCGCGAAGCTGTTTAACAAGGGCAGCGGTAATCTCAGCCATGAGAACTCCTTAATTCTTTCTACGTTATAAGCGCCCCGGGCACATGTGCACAGGGCGCCCACATCACAACATCAAAAAATGAAACTCAAAGACAACTTATGCAAGCTCGTCTTCAAGATCCATAGCCTCGGCCTGGTCGATCTCGACGTCCTCTTCTGCCTCGGCAGCAGCACCGTTCATCTCTTCTGCAGTGATTTCGATGTTGCCGCGGCCGGCAAGAATAGCGTCTGCAACGATACCGCTCATAAGGCTGATCGAACGAATTGCGTCGTCGTTTGCCGGGATGCCGTACTCAACGACATCGGGATCAGAGTTGGTGTCGATGATGGCAACAACAGGGATGTGCAAACGGTTGGCTTCACGAATTGCGTTCTCTTCGCGACGGGTGTCAACAACAAAGAGAGCCTTAGGTAAAGACTTCATGTTGCGGATACCCTCGAGGTTTGCCTGGAGCTTAGCAAGTTCCTTATTGAGACGAACCTGCTCCTTCTTGGGGAGTGCTTCCATGCGGCCGTCCTTTTGCATAGCCTCAAGCTCTTCCATACGGGCTACACGAGAACGGATGGTCACAAAGTTGGTAAGCATACCGCCAAGCCAGCGGTTAGCAACATAAGGCATGCCAGAACGCTCAGCCTCGGTCATAATGGCTTCTTGAGCCTGCTTCTTGGTACCTACAAACAGGATCTCGCCACCCTTAGAAGCGGTCTCGGCCAGGAATGAATAAGCCTTGTCTGCCTCAATAATGGTTTGCTTAAGATCAAGAATGTAGATGCCGTTACGCTCGCCAAAGATGTACGGCTTCATCTTGGGGCACCAACGACGTGTTTGGTGACCAAAATGGACGCCTGCTTTGAGAAGTGTAGAAATGTTGATCTGTGCCATAACTCAGTCCTTCCAAATGGTTGGTCTTCTGCGTGATGTCAGCCCCCAACAGCAACCCAAAAGGGCACCACTGCGTTGAAGTAGTCACGCATGATTGATAGTATTGTTGCCGGGATTAGCAACCTGCGTATATTAACATGGAGTTAGCTTGTTGCCAAGATAAATCTTTTCTGCACGTCAATTACAAAAAGAGAGAATCCATGTTTTGAAGGCAGTTTCTTTGTCCGGCGTTGTTTTGAGAGCTATTTCGCAATCAACGGCAGAGATAAGAGCATCTCTGAGCTCGTCTTCTGTATAGTTTCTTGCCCAGGCATGATGATTTTTTACCTGCCAGTTTTGTAAACCCAACTCTTGTGCAAGTTGTGCGCCTTTTCCTTTTGCATCCAGTGTTTTGGTAACAAGGAGCTCCCGCAATCGTGAAACCGTAAGAGTAAACAAACCAATAAGATTCTGCGAAGGCATGAGCGATAAAAGCCGCATGGCATTTGCTGCGTCGCGGACGCCGATTGCCTGAGTAAAATCCCAGGGTTTAACTTCGCTTGTCCGTGTTACGAGGGTTGCGACATCTTGAGCTTCTATTGTTTTTTTGGGAAGTATAGCTACGGCAAGTTTTTTAATTTCATTATCGAGCATGAGTGTGGAATCGCCAATATAGCGAATAAGCAGGTCAACAGCATCGGGATAAATAGAGACGCCATGTGCCAAAGCCATTTTCTGTACTTCCTGAGGCAAATCGCGTATGGTTTTTTTCTCGTATTCGAGCACGGCTTTGTCGCCTATTTTGGCACAGGCTTTGTAAAGGCGGGTATTCTTTGCAACCTTGAGTGCAGTCATAATAAGAACGGTAGTGGGAGCAGGCGCTGCCAAATACTCTGTCAGGGTGTCCTGAACGGCTTTTGAAGCTTTATCGACATTTTTAATGACTACAAGCCTGAATTCAGACATAAAGGGAAGTAAATCCAAAGAAGCTCTTACCTCGGAAGGATCAACGCTCTGCTCTCCGTCAAAGACCTCTTTATCAAATGAAGGATCTCCGCCTGCTTTTACAAGACGGGCATCCATATGTTCAAGCGCTTTACCCTTGCGAAGCTCGTCTTCGCCCATAATAAGATAGGCAGATAAAAGCTCTGTTTGAGAAGACATATATGAACTCCGTCCGTAAAGGTTTCTTAATCGCTTCAGTATATCATGACTTATGTTTGATAAAAAACAGAGTCATTTCTCTGTCTTAATGATAATTCCGTTTTCTGTGGGATAAAACGAAATGTCTCCGTGATCAATGGTACAAAGAAACAGCGCTCCTTGCTGAGATGCGGCATTTTGGCACTCAAGGCTCGGATGCCCAAATTTGTTGTTTTCGCCTGCACTCGCTACAACTACAAGAGTGTTTAGTTCTCTGAGAATATCTGTCGTAATACTGTTTTTTGAACCATGATGTCCGGCTTTATAGACATCAGCTTCTTCAAAAAGATGAGCGGCTAAAATGCGAGTTATTATCTCTGATTCCGCATCGCCCGTAAGCAATATTTCAAAAGATTCGCCGGAATCAAATTCTCTTACCAGACCTATGACGAGAGAATCTTCATTCTCGTCTCCTGAAACTGAAGTCCAGGGCCACAAAACGTTCGCATAAAACTTGTTAATGGCTATTATATCTCCTCTGGTTATTTCTTTGATATCTATTGGCCGGGCACCAGCAAGGCAAGGCACACTCCAAAAATCTTTTGCGACACCTGTGGCAACAAGGACATGATTAACATAACCATGCCGTATAAGTGAAGGCAGTCCTCCTAAATGATCAGAATCTGTATGAGTAATTACAACGGCATCAAGATGAACTATGTGGTTACGCTGAAGCGCTGCGAGTATCGAGTCATCCGGTCCGGTATCTACCAAAACGGTTTGAGAGGTATCCTGTATAAGAATTGCGTCACCCTGACCAATATCGAGAACAGATACCCTTGTTGGTCCAAACCATCTGAAGCTTATCCAGAGAATACAGCAGATCACGACAATGAGAATAACAAAGGAGGTAATAAACGCACGGTTGGGTTTTGGCCAAAAGAAATAGAGCAATAAAGCAGATAAGACACCCAAACCAACAAGCCATGCCTGAGGAATGTCAACAAAAAGAGATCCAAACTTACAGGTAATAAGAAATGAACTTATTGCGTGAATGAGACTTGATAAAGCATCAGGAATACAGAGTGCAAAAGCACCGGAAGTTCCAAAACAAAATAAAACCGGGATTGTAATGAGTGAGATGATTAAGAGCAAGCTTACAAGCGGTCCAATGAGAATATTGGCTAAAGGAGATATGACAGACATATTTCCGAATGCTGGGACGGTAAGAGGAATTGTTGCAAACTGTGATACAAGAGTCAAAGATACCATGCTTGTTAATGCATACGGAGCATGTTTGGGGAATAAAGCACATATCCATGACCTGACGAATTGCCCAAAAACGGTTATCCCCAATACCGAGAGTACCGAGAGTTTAAATCCAAGAGACGCGGCATAGCCCGGCTCGGTGTAAATAAGTATAAGAGCTGCACAAGAAACGCTCGAAATACCGTGAGACCTTCTTCCAAATGAAGCCGCTAAAAGTCCGATACAAACCATGGCAAAAGAACGGATAGCACTTGCTTGGAACCCTGTCAGGATAACATAAAAAACCAGGACACATGCCTGGATACATCTTCTGGGAGCGGCTTTTATATGAAGCGCGTTCAATACCGACATTAAGAGCGATGCGACAAGAGCAAGATGTGAACCGGATACCGCTATTAAATGCGAAAGGCCAAGTTCAGAAAAATCAGTTTTAAGATCAAAAGGATTGAGTGCAGACTGCATGCCAAGGGTAACACCGGCGCATAATGCACGTTGAGCATTCTCACGTGCTCCGATCAATTCGAGAGCCATTGCTCTGAATGAGCGTATAGTTCCGATTAAACCTTTTTGTTTGTCCACAATGCGGAATGTTTTAAGGTTTGCCTGAGCGCTTATCCCCCTGAGAATAAGGTTTTTCTCGTAGCTTTTTTCAATATTTTGCTGATGCCAGGTTCCGACGCCTGAAATAACATCACCAAGTGATGGTATATTCTGAACTTCAGCAGCAGATACCGGAATCTGAACAATAACATTGCCTATATGAGTATCTTCATAAAAACAGGAAGCCTCAAAACGGTATGAAGAACCAAACGAATTAAGCGCCGGGTCACTTTCCACCATAAAATAGTATGCAGATACCGGAAGCGCGCATATAACATTTTGTGATTCATCTGTTGAGCAAGCAAAGAGCCATCCAAACTGAGATCCTAAAAGAATGCCCATAAAACAAAGTATAAAGAAAGGCCTAAGCCGCTGCGCGAAGGCGAAACCCAGAAAAGACAATATTAAAAGTATGCATGTTATACATTTATAAAGGCTTAATGCTTCTGTGCCTGCCCACAAAAGCTCAGCCTGAGTATCAAAATAAGCTTCCTGAACATAAACAATACATGTCCAAGAGCATATAAGCATAATAAGAACGGGCGACAAAGAAGGACGTTCAAGATGGTTTTCTTTAATGCTTTCACTCAATGAAACCATGGGAGTATTTTCAGAAACAGTCATTACACACGCTTAAGCATTAAACGCAGATGAGTGAAGAAAGCCTTTTAAACTTTTTCTCCCCTATTCCTGTCACCCGCATCAAATCTTCTATTGAATTAAATACACCGTTCTGTTCACGGTCTTCAATAATTGCCTGTGCGGTCATATCGCCTATTCCCGGTAAGTTGCAAAGATCTGATTTAGACGCCGTGTTGATATTTATGAGTGCAGTTTGTGAATTGCCTGACGCAGAAGTTGAAGCAGACCAAACAACATAGGGGTCAGATGTTTGCGAGGTTGTTTTTATAGCTTCGTTTTCTTCCTGAGACGGAATTGTAAGTTTTGTACCGTCAACCAAAGGAGCCGCAAGGTTGATATATCTTGTATTGGCGTTTTCTGCAAGACCTCCGGCAGCCTCTATGGCATCTTTAGCGCGTTGTCCTTCATAAAATGCATAGACACCGGGCTCTTTAACAGCGCCGTCAACATGTATATAGAGCATGGCTTTTGAAGCATTAACGTCAGAGTTTTCTTTAATAACAGGTTGAGCTGACAAGGTATCAGATTCTTTGCCGGTTGAGTTATAAACAACAATATCCTCGAGAGCATCTGAAGCTATACTGGTCCTGATGACTGCAAACGGACTTGAAGACTCATGAAGGATCCAACCGAGAAGCCCGGCTACGACGCAAAGCAATATGATTACCACCAAAACAGACTTGGGTACATCACTGAGTCTCATTTTTGTGGCTACATAATTAAGCATAGAAGAGGCTTTATGAACCAGAGAATTATTATTTAAAGATGTATTGGAAAACATATCCTGAGCCAGGTTGCTCCGAACATGACCGTGTTGTATCTGATCAAAGCTTCTATTTGATATCTGAGCCATCTTACCTCCCTACCCAGAATGATGTAAGGAGCGTATAACGTAAGAATATAGATTGCTATGTTTGATCTGTAGTTTTTAAAATAGCAAAACACCTTTCTGACAAATTGTCAGAAAGGTGTTAGAAAATAAGCTGTTTAGAAAAGAAAAACAGTTATTTAAAGTTTACTTAGACACTCATGAGTATCACGCGCAAAACGCGGTGCTTTATAATTTGGACAGTTATAACTTCTGTATTCGAGGGTATCCCACATTTCTTCGAGCATAGTGTCATGGTCAAAGAGATTCCATACCCGGTGAATTTCATCAAGTTTGGCGTGGGTTTCCGGGGTTCTCGGCATAAAAAGCGTACAACAGTCAGGAGCGTTTTCTGTACTGAGTTCCAGTGTTCCGAGATTTCTGGCCTCTTGCATAATCTCACGCTTATCGTTTCCAATAAGAGGACGTAAGACGGGCAATGTGCTCATTTCGTCAACTGCGAGAATATTTTCGAGCGTCTGGGAAGCAACTTGACCAAGAGACTCACCGGTAACCAGAGCTTTTGCGTTTTCATAATATGCAAGCTTGCAAGCAAAAGCAAACATCATACGACGGTACATAAGTATTCGAAGATCATCCGGTACAAGCGATGCAATTTTGCGCTGAAAATCTCCAAAGGGAACAACATAAAGCCTGCCAAAACCTGCTGTTGGACTAAGCTTGTCAATAATATCCTGAACAAGCCATTCGCTTGCATCAGAAGTCTGAGGACGACCCGAGAAGTGAAGGCCAACCACAACAGCTCCACGGCGCATCATACGCCAGGAAGCAACAGGAGAATCAATGCCACTGCTCAAGAGCGAAATAACTTTACTTGCACTCCCCACCGGGAGCCCGCCTACTCCAAGCTCGCTTTGAACGTACACATATACAAAACCCTGAATGGCATATACAACAACAGTCCTGTCAGGGTCACGCATTAAAACCCGCTTAGTGGGCAGGTTCTCACATAAGTATTCTCCCACAAGGCGGTTAAGACCAAGAGACCCGTATTCAAATGTTGTATTAGATTTGCGAGCAGCAACCTTAAATGTTTCGAAATCACCTGAGTGCAGAAGTTCATCAAGAGCTGCTCTGTTGACATCTTCCAAACTCATTTGACAACATGTTGCATTAGAAACCCTTGCAACACCGGGCGTTGCCTGAACAACCTCAAACGTTTTCTGAATATCATCAGAAGAAGCAGATTCATCAAACCTCACCAAAATGTGGCCGCTGATGCGATCTACATGCAAAACGGGCAGTCCGTTAAGAGCTGCCCGTAAATTTTGAACCAGACGACGTTCAAAGTCGCCACGATTATGTCCTTTGAGACCAATCTCATGGTAGTGCACTAAAAGAACGCGAGATGACATGTTTACTCAGTAACCATATCATCAAGAGGATTCTTTTCAAGAGAAGATTCAAGAGCCTCACCCACATAGCTCAAGTCTCCTGCTACCAAATTGCCTTCTTCATCAACTTTGGGAGCAATTTCGCTGAAAGCAATGCTCAAGGGGTTTGGCGCACGACCTTCTTCATCACTCATGAACTCAGTGATATCCTCAATCTCAGAAATCTGAGCTACAGCACGGCTGTGCTGGTTATGAAGCATATCGTTAATGTCGCGAGCACGGCGCGCAGCCATTTCGCAGAGCAAATAACGGTTTTCTTCTGTAACCGCAAGCAAATCATCAATGGTAGGTTCAATAACAGACATGCACATACCTTTCGCAACGTCAATTAAATGAATACAATTATCGAACCTATTATTTTACAAATAAGATTGACTCTATTCAAGAGTAAATCCAAATATCAAGCAATCTCTATGCTATTTATTGAGTCCCTGATTTTGAGGAAGACATAAGGGTTCTCTTCTCAATAATAAGAAGGCGCGTTAACATAATGTCTGGAGCGTTTTTATAAGGCGAGAGCGACAGGCATTGTGTTAACGCGCCTTCTTATTATTGAGAAGAGAACCCACTGCTTCATAGTAAACTACTGCTTCTCATACTCTTCAATAACATGAAGAAACTCAGAGACCGCCAAATCAAGATCATCATTTACGATGATGACATCGTAATCAAAGCGCGTCTCCATAATGCCTACCGCATCTTCCATGCGCTTCTCAATTTTCTCGGGTGTCTCGGTATTACGTCTCACAAGGCGTTCGCGCAAGACTTCAAGACTCGGAGGAGCAATAAAGACAAGCAGACAGTCGGTTTGTGCGCGCACGGCTTTAGCACCCTGAGGATCAATTTCAAGGATGACTGAGCCTTCCTGAAGGCGTTCTTCTATGTAAGAGCGTACCGTTCCGTAGCGCTGGCCGTGAACCCAGGCCCACTCGTAAAGATCGTTATCTTCAATGAGTTTGTCAAATTCTTCAGGTGTTTTAAAAAGATATTTGACATCATTCGCATCTTCTGGGCGTGGATCACGTGTTGTTGCCGAGATACCAAGAGCGAGGTCAGGCCTTTGTCTTCGAGCTAACTCGATGACGGTACCCTTCCCCGCACCTGACGGCCCGGAAACAACAATAAGTTTCCCGGGCTTCATATGAAAAACCTTAATTAGCCAAGCTTTTCGAGAAGCTGCTCGCGCTGACGGATGCCGAGACCCTGAACACGACGGGACTCAGAAATCTCAAGCTCGTCCATGATCTTGGCAGCCTTTGCCTTGCCGTAACCGGGCATTGACTCAATAAGAGCAGAAACCTTCATACGCTTTGCGATATCATCATCCATTTCGAAAACCTCAGCAAGGCTTACCTTGCCGGCTTTGATGTCTTCGCGAAGCTTTGCACGCTTATGACGAGCAATTGCAGCCTTTTTCAAAGCTTCTTGACGCTGTTCCGGGGTAAGGTTGGGAAGAGTTGATTCCTGCATAATGGTCTCCAAACTTCTTAGTTCCAATACGACAAATTACATACTTTACAGCATCGCAAAAAGCGCGCTGTAAGCTCTGTAAACAACCGCAGGTAGATTAGCTTAAGTTAAGAGATTTTACAATAGGTAATTGGGCAAAATGTCAACTTTTTTTCTATAAACGCACGTGAGTTACACACAATCGGTCAAAATTACCCGAAAATCGGTCTCTCAAGGTTCAAGAAGAACTTGAGACTCATCACAGAGTCTCAAGTTCTTCTTGAACCTTTTTGAGCGCGAATAGAGGATCTTGAGCCTGTGTGACAGGGCGTCCAATGACTAAGTGGCTTGCTCCTTCTCTAATTGCAAATAAGGGTGTAGCGACGCGTGACTGGTCTTGTGTTGCGGAACCCTGCGGTCTGATTCCCGGCGTTACAATATAAGCTTCTTTGCCCAAAAGATCACGCATCATATGAGCTTCGAATGCTGAACAAACAACACCGTCAGCGCCGGCGCCAAAAGCAGCTTTTGCCAAACGGCATGCTTCATCTTGAACGGATTCAAATACTCCAATAGATTCGAGAGCGTTTTGATCCATGCTTGTAAGAATGGTCACCGCAAGTAAAACCGGAGGTTTTAAGCCTGCAAGACGAGCTCCCTCATCAAGTCCTCTGCGTGCGGCTTCAATCATTTTAGGGCTTCCCAGGCCATGAACGGTAATCATATCTGCGCCAAAACCGGCAAGAACACGGGATGCTTGCTCAACGGTGTTTGGTATGTCATGAAGTTTCAGATCAAGAAAAACGTTGAGACCTCTTGATTTAAGCTCTTTTACAAAAGCCGAACCGGTAGCATAAAACAGTTCCATTCCTACTTTAACCCAGTTAAGGTTTTCGCCGAGCATATCGACAAGCTGGATTGCACGTTCCTGAGAGCAGTCAAGCGCAACAATTGTTCTATCTTGAGGCGTTAACATTCAAAAGCTCCTATGAGTTCGTTAATGTCCGAGACGCCCTGGCTGCGTGCCCAATCCTTGAGTTCCTCAAGGATGCGAACTGCAGCGGCGGGGTCAACAAAGTTCTCTGTTCCTATTGAGACTGCTTTGCATCCAACCAAAAGGAATTCTGCGGCATCAGCGCCACAAGTAATACCTCCTATACCACAAACCGGAACATCTACCGCATTGCAAACTTCCCATGCCATGCGTACGGCAATTGGGTGTATTGCTGGGCCCGAGAATCCCGCTGTTGGTCGAGCGACTCTGCTTTTATGGGTGTTAATATCAATAGACATTGCGCTGATGGTATTTATAAGACTTAACGCATTTGCGCCGGCATCAACGCAGGACCGGGCAATTTCCTGAACGCGAACAGGACCCATTTTAACAATAAGCGGACGTTTGGTAAGAGGTCTGCAGGCGTTTACAACTTCGAATGCTCCTTCAGGAGTTGAACCCATTGCAGCTCCGCCTTTTGCGATGTTGGGGCAAGAAATATTTAGTTCAAAAGCGCTCGCCCAAGGGGCAAGCTCTTCAAAAAGTACAAGAGCTTCTTTGTATTCTTCTACACTGTGGCCCGCAACCTGGCAAATAACAGCCGTCCCTTTTGATGCTAGTCCGGCAAGATATGCTCCGGATTCTGCAACAAGACCTCGTACGCCGGGGTTAGTAAGACCTACAGAATTAAGCATACCTCCAAAGACTTCTGCCATTCGAGGCTGGGGGTTTCCTTCCCACGGAACAGCAGAAGCTCCTTTAAGGGTAACGGCGCCTAAAAGAGAAACGTCATAAAAATTTTCGAACTGCTGAGCGCTCCCAAACGTACCGCTTGCGGTATTGAGAGGATTCTTAAGACGGATGCCTGCAAAGTCAACAGACATAGAGACGTCATTTACCATAAGACCTCCTCGCCGTCAAAAACCGGGCCGTCGGTACAGCAAGTTTTTCTGCCGTTTTTGGTATCAACAAGACAGGTTGTACAAGCGCCAAAGCCACAGGCCATGAGTTTCTCCATAGATACCTGGCAGGGAATGCGGGCTTCATGAGCCTGAGCGGCAATTGCACGCATCATCGGAGAAGGACCGCATGTGTAAACGACATCATAAGCCGCTGATGAAGCCAGTAGATCCTGCGATATTTGTGTGCTGAAACCATGTACACCACGAGAACCGTCATCTGTTGACAAATAGAAATGAGCGCCGTAGTGTGTAATGGCATCTTCATAGATAACACGATTTTGTGTTGCGGCCCCTTCAACAAAATCACAGGATACTCCATGCTGCGTAAGCTCGTGAACAAGTGCGACCAGAGGTACAACACCACTGCCGCCTCCCACAACGAGTGCGTGCTGTGTGTTTTGAGGGATATACCAACCGTTCCCGGCGGGACCCACCAGATCGCTTGCGGTACCGGGAATCATGGTTGTCATACGCCTTGTGCCCTCTCCTACCAAAAGATAGGCAAATTCAACCCATCCTTCCCGAGGGTCTGAAACTGACCAAGAAAATGGAAGTCTCAGAATGTTCGAAGGATCACCCGGTACAGCAAGGTTAAAGAACTGTCCCGGACGCATGCTCTGCGCCAGTTCAGGACAAGAAAATCTCATTCGCCAGATATCTTGAGCCAAAGGTTCGTTTACAAGAACGGAGCAGGCATACTTATGTGCAGAAGAAAGCGTTGTCATGTGTCACCTCCCAAAATCTCGGAGTTTTGGTTTTGTTCAACTCCGTCTGAATACAACAGAAGTCTTATGATTGTATAGCAACCGAGCCTGACCTCAGTGTCCAGGAACCGCACAGTAAGGCATCAGTTGCACAACCGGTTAGTTCAAAGCCTAAAAATGGAGTATTTTTTGACTTAGAGACAAGCCAGTCTTTTGTTACGGTAAATTTCTTTTGCGGATCAATAACAACAAGCGTTGCTTCAGAGCCGGGTTTGAGCACAACGGGATTACATCTGAGAATCTTACGGGGATTGATGCACATGGTTTGTACAACTCTTGACCAAGACAGTTTTCCGTTCTGTACAAGATTCGTAAGAATTAACGGCAGCTCGGTTTCTATGCCCACAATGCCAAACGGTGCACGTTCAAATTCATAGTCCTTCTCGTGAGCGGCATGCGGTGCATGATCGCTTACCACACAGTCTATGGTACCGTCTATAAGGGCTTCCTGTAAGGCAAGCATGTCTTCTTTAGTGCGAAGCGGCGGATTCATTTTATAGTTGGTGTCAAAGTCCTCAGTGATATCGTCTTCGCATAAGAATAAATGATGCGGAGTTACTTCGCAGGTAACCTGAAGACCGCTCTGCTTTGCCTGTTTCACCATTTCTACGCCTTTTATGGTAGAAACATGAGCGATATGGAGCGGGCATCCCGTGAGTTCACTGAGCATGATGTCACGAGCGATTTGAATTTCTTCTCCCTGTGCAGGCCACCCGGCAAGCCCCAGACGGGTTGAGACAACGCCTTCATTCACAACGCCCGAGCCAACCAAAAACTCGTCTTGGCAGTGGCTGATAGCCACAGCATCAAATTGCGAAATATAGTCCATAGCGATGCGCATGAGACCGGCTGTCTGAACGCCGCGCCCATCATCAGAGAAAGCACGGGCACCGGCTGCGTACATATCGCCTATCTCGGCAAGAGACTCCTGTTGTTGTCCGTGACTTATGGCTCCTATGGGGTGAATTCTTGCTGTACCGCATGCACGGGATTTTTCAATTTGATAGGTAACAAGAGCTCCAGTATCGCAGACTGGAGACGTATTGGGCATGGTTGCGACATCGGTATATCCGCCGTGGGCAGAACTCGCGCATCCGCCTTCTATGGTCTCTTTATACTCCTGGCCCGGATCCCTAAAGTGAACGTGGATGTCCATGAGTCCCGGTAAAATAACTTTGCCTGAGCAATCAAGCACTGATGCATTCTGTGGAGCATCTATTGAGTTATCGATCGCAATGATCTGTGTTCCCTCAACAAGTATGTCGCAAACTGAATCAAGATTAACCTGAGGATCTACGCAACGCGCGCCTTTAAGCACGAGTGTCATCTGCCTCGCCTCCCAAAAGTAAATAAATAACCGACATACGTACCGATACTCCGGCATTAACCTGGTCAAGAATAAGCGAGTTTGGAGCGTCGGCAATGTCGCTTGTAAGCTCTACGCCTCGGTTAACTGGTCCCGGATGCATAAATACCGCATGTTTTTGCATGCGGGCGGCTCTTGTTTTATCCATACCAAACAAAGCGGAGTATTCGCGTATTGAAGGTATTAAGGCGCCTTCAATGCGTTCCATTTGGACTCGAAGCATATAGAGGACATCAAGATCCGGCAAGACCGCATCGAGATTGCTTGTAGAAGAAGCGCCGAGAGCATCAGGGCGTGGAGGTAAGAAAGGCGGCGGTCCAATGAGCGTAACATGCGCACCCATTTTTGCCAATGCAGGTGCGAGAGAGCCTGTGACACGAGAGTGAAGGCAGTCGCCTAAAATGCCCACATTGAGACCGTCCAGATGACCAAAGTGCTTATATAGGGTATGCAGGTCGAGAAGGGCTTGTGTAGGATGTGCGTGTTTGCCGTCTCCGGCATTTACAATACGGGCGCTTGTTGTCCGTTCAATAATCTCGGGAGAGCCGGCAAAACGAGCGCGGCAAATGTACATATCGACACCCATAGCATCAAGTGTTTTAATGGTATCGACAAGAGACTCCCCTTTTACAACCGAGCTCGAAGACCCGGCCATCGAGATAGTATCTGCGCCAAGGCGCTTACAGGCAAGTTCGAACGAGCTTTTTGTACGTGTCGAAGGTTCCAGGAACAGATTGACAATAGTACGGCCCCTCAGCGTAGGAAGCTTCTTCAGCATGCGGGAGTTAACCTCGTCAAAGGTCTGGGCATGTGTCAGTATCTGTTCAATGTCATCAACGGTAAGATCACTTGTATTAATAAGATTTCTTACGCTTAGCATGCTGTTACGCTCCTTGTGGGGTCAGCTTGACCGGACGTTGTTTTGCAACCTCGGCACGTGCTGCTTTTGCGGCTGCCCAAACCTTTGAATCCCAAATTTCTACCGCGCTGTGACCGTCAAGCTCTTTGAGCGCAACATGTACGGTCTCATTGCGTGCAGAGGGGATATTTTTACCTATATAATCTGCTCTGATGGGTAACTCACGATGTCCACGGTCACATATGACGGCAAGCCGTACAATATCCGGACGTCCATAGTCCATAAGAGCGTCGAGGGCAGCACGAATGGTGCGTCCGGTATAAAGAACATCATCAACCAAAACAACCGTTTTTCCTTCGAGAGCAAAAGGAAGCCTTGTTGCATGAAGTACCGGAGCAATGCGCGTTCCAAAATCATCCCGGTACAGACTGATGTCAAGGGTGCCCAAAAGCACCGGTTTGCCTTCAATCTGTTCAATGCGCATCGCAAGTTCTTCTGCAAGGTTTTGTCCGCGGGTAACGATACCAACAATCGCGAGATTATCGGCGCCGCCGTTACCTTCGAGAATTTCGTGAGCAATACGGGTTAATGCACGCGAGAGAGCTTCTGCATCCATAACGGTTGCTTTGGGAGAAAACTCTTCCGGAATTGAAGCGGGTTCAACAAGAATATCCCGCGATGCATGCGATGCCTGAGCACCGTTTTCAACGTGCGCCTGCATGTGTTTTCTCCTTTCTTATTGCCAAAAACAATTCTTATATACCGGCACTCGCGGTGTGCGTAGGGTCGTTAGCGGCAATCTTGAGTTTACGGGCTATAAAAATACCAATACGTGAGAATGCAAATCCCGGACCGTTTGTCCGCCAACTATAAGCGAACTCCTCTACAAGGGCTTTCCGGTAAAGCTCTTTGTTAAATTGGGGGTTTTCTATACCCATTGCATTCGCATAAAACTGTTTGAAACCATTAGGTATGTTCTTTGTGGTAAATACAATTTCAGGTTGCATACGATTAAATATCTGAAGCATGGTTTTCTCGGCATCCGTACCCGCAATTGATGCTTCGCTCATAATACCCGAGAGATATATGAATCCGCGAACGGTATGCGCGCTGAGAATAGCGGGGTCTTCTACATGAAGGTCTTCTAGAATGTCCTGCATTTGATTCCAACGGGTAAAAGCAAGCTCGGTAGCGCGCAGCATAGAAGAAGAGCCCGGGAGATCCTCGCGGTAACAGTAGAATTCTTTGTCGAGAAATACAATGCTTCTTGCCTGGACCATTGTCTCAATAAGGAAGGGATTGTCTACCCAGCCTGCGCCGGGGATTTCCATCATGCGAATGGTAAACTCATTCAAAAATGAGCGCAGATACAGAGCTGACCAAATAGAAGGATGATGCTGAATAAGCCTTGGACAGTCATGAAGGGTAAAGGGTTGTTTATCGAGTTTGAGACGGTGGTAATACGCGCAGTGAAGCTCGTTTTCCTCCGGCGTCATAGGAAGGTTGATGCGAATATACGGAGTTTTGACAATGTCGGGAAGCGTATCAAATGATTGCGCATAGGCAAAACACTCGTCATAAAAATGCGGCCGTACATAGTCATCAGGCTCAACAATCGCAACGTAAGTTCCGTGAGCATTGTCAAAACCAACATTAACACCCAGACCGTAACCACCGTTTGGTTTATCAATAACGTGGATGCTTTGGTATTTGCTTTCAAATTCTTTTGCAATCTCAAGCGTCTTGTCTTTTGATCCGTCGTTTATAACAATAACTTCAAGTTGTACTTTATCGTTTTGAAGAATGGTCTCGAGACATTGTTCAAGGTAAACTTCAACGTTATAACAAGGAACAACAACAGTTACGTCGGGCGTTACGTCGGGCTCGGGAACAAGTCCGCAGAATTCAAGCGATTTCCTGTGGAAATGGCTCTCTCGAATGGTTTCCTGAGGTTTATTTTGCTGCTCCGGAGACTGTCCGCTTGTAACAGCATTGGTATCCTTAACAGTAGTCACGTTGTGTTCCTCCTTAAATCACACGGTACAAGAGCTTAAGCGCCAAGTTGCCTATAAGCGGCACAAACCTCATGAGCATCGCCTACCATGCGCAGCTTGCCCTTTTCTATCCAGGCAGCGCGGTCGCAAAGGCGTTCAATTTGCGAAGTGTCATGGCTTACTATCATAACGGTAACATTATCATCTGTGATGAGCTTTGTAATGCGCTCTT
>JAFWFL010000002.1 GCA_017515595.1 Coriobacteriales bacterium | reverse complement strand
TGTTGTTTTATATGGGGCTACCTGATGAGACAATACCCTCCGTCCCCGTTGTCTCATTCCAACCCATTGGCATACTACAGTCAACCAACTATCTGGTGTTAGAGAGTAATGAATTATGGAATTCCCGGTAACGGTTTTAAGTGCTTCTCCACATAAGAATGGTGCAACGCGCACGTTCGCAAACAGGCTCGTTGAGAGCCTGGAGGTTCATGATGTCCATGTGCGCCTGCTTGACCTCACCGAGGTGGGGAGGCTACGGGCATGCGTGGGTTGCGGGTATTGCAACAAAAGCGGCAAGTGTATTTTTGAAGCAAACGAACGTGCATCTGAGCCTGTGAGTGGCTTTAGTGCGCTGTATGATGCACTCGAGCAAACCCAGATGCTTGTTATTGTGGCTCCGGTTTATTTTGCGGGTCCGCCGGCGCTTTACAAGGCATTTTTAGACCGCATGCAGCCGTTTTGGGTTCAGAGATACATGCTCCAAACAAGGCCTCCGTTGCTGCACTCCCAGCGTAAACCGCTTATTTTGGCTGTTCAGGGGGGCGGCGGTGACCCGTTTGGGTATGAACCGCTTGTGACCTGTACAAAATCTGCCATGCGTATGCTCAATTTTGAGCTGCAGGCTGTTGTTGACTGTATAAGGCAAGATCATGGTGATCAGGAGAACCTGCCCGGGCTTTTGCAGACTCAGCAAGCGGTTCTCGATATCCTGAATAGTACTTTACCTGCGGAGGAGGAGACGTATGAGTAATTCGCCTCTTGCAAATCTTCGCTCAACACGCGCCGTGCTCGACGAGTTTGGTTTAACGGCCAAATACAAGCTCGGTCAGAACTTTTTGGTAGATGATACCGTGATTGGTAAGATTCTTGATCTGGCTGCTCTCACGCCGGAGGACACCGTTCTTGAGGTGGGCCCGGGAATAGGCACGCTTACCTGTGCATTGTTACCCCATGTGAATGCAGTTATCGCACTCGAAGCCGACACAGATTTGGTACAGCCGCTTGAGTTTACCACACGCGATTATTCCGAGCGGTTTGCCCTCGTACTGGGCGATGCGCTTGAAGCTGAACCCGCCCGGCTTGAGCAGGCTTTGAGTGAATTGGTAAACCGCGGGGGAGTGACGTCTCCGGCAACGGGCCTGCCAAACTGCTGGGTCTCAAATTTGCCATATGCGGTAGCAGCCACGCTTATCTTTAAGTATTTTGAGTCATGGGATTTCATCAAAGAAGCAACCGTGATGGTGCAAAGCGAGGTTGCAGATCGCATCTCGGCATCGCCCGGTAATAAAACCTACGGCGCATATACCGCAAAGCTCGCGCTCTACGCGAACGTAACCGGAAGGTTCGAAGTTCCTCCTAACTGTTTTTTCCCGGCGCCACACGTATCGAGCGCTGTCATCAAACTTGAACGCAAGCCCCAGGCAGAGCTCTTACCTGCGCAGGAAGCGAACGAGGTTTGCACGGTTATAGACGCTGCTTTTGCCCAGCGCCGCAAAACCATTCGCAACTCCATGACAGCGTCAGGCCTGTTCGAGAAGCCCTTGCTCGATGCGGCATTTGAGCAAACGGGAATCTCTCCCACCTGCCGTGCCGAGACCCTCTCCACATGCCAATTCATCTCTCTCGCCCAAGCGCTCCGCTGTTCACACTAAAACTTCATAAAGAGAACATGTAAAGAACGACTAATATTTTGTGAATTTCATACGATCTTTAAAATTCGATTTTATACTAAAGATTCTGCACGTTTCTATGTTCGCCACGCGCCGTACCGACGCGGCGCCCGGAGGGTCTGTATGGATTTTGAGGAACCGTTTAATAAAGTTGAGTTCATTCACAAGAAGCTGGAATCAATGGTAGGAGGCCGTCTTAAGGTTCGTGCCAACATGGGCCGCTCACGAATTGTTGAGCGCGAAGGCACACTTCTCCAAGCACACGGTTCGCTTTTTGTAGTTGAAGTTGATGAGCGTCGCGGACGCAAAGCCCGCCAATCGTACCAATATGTTGACGTCTTAACCGGCACTGTTGAACTAAGCTATCCGCAAGACGGTTCGCCCCTCTTTACCTTTATCGAAGAACGTCCTGACATGGGTTACTCGGATGATTCTGATGACGAAGGCGACGACGATTAATTTATACCATTTATGCAGATATTGACGCCCGCAAAAGTCAATCTTAACCTGAGCGTAGCCCCGCTTGAGGCAGGGAATTCTTTCCACAAGGTAGAAACCGTTCTTTGCCGGCTTGCCCTGGCCGATGATGTAACTCTCGAATGCACTCCTCAAGACCCGAGCATTACCTGCGTATGCGATCCTGACCCTCTGCCCAAAGGTGTGCCCGGAGCCAGCCAGGCTAATATTGCATGGCGCGCAGCAAAAGCAATGCAGGATGAATTCCAAGAAACATGCGGTTGCAGAATCATTATTAACAAAAATATCCCCAGCCAGGCAGGTTTGGGCGGCGGGTCGTCAGATGCTGCGGCGGTTTTGAGGTTGCTCGCGGAGTCCTGGGGTATTCAGAGCCATGATCCCCGCGTGTTGAGCGTTGCTGCTTCTCTTGGCGCCGACGTGCCCTTCTTTTTGTATGATTCACCTGCTCATATGACCGGCCGGGGCGATGTTCTCCAAGAGCTTTTGCCCGCATTTGAGACGCCTGTGGTATTGGTGAAGCCTCCGGTGGGTGTCTCGACCAAGCTCGCATATGAGGCATTTGACGCGATGGATTCTCCCGCGTCGCCCCTCGAGCCTCTCATAGAAGCGCTCCGTAACCAGGATATACCAAAAGCGCTGCTCAATTGTGCAAACAATCTCGCGCCTGCCTCGATGGTGGTGCAGCCTGCTCTTGCGGAAGTCGAGAAATTCCTCGCAACCCAGGATCATGCTCTTGCCCGCCCGCTTCTTTGCGGAAGCGGTTCATGCTGGGCGCTCTTTACTGATTCAACGCAAGCAGCACAACGTATCGCTCTCATAGCATATGCATACGGATGGTGGTCGCTCGCCACTCATACCGGTTGCCCCGAGGCGTAGCTAACAAACACCGAGAAACGTGCTAACGGGCCGTCTTACCGGAGCACACTAACACGTAAACACTCCAGGCACATACCGGCAGACACAGTACCAGAACAATACCCAGGAACTCGGGCGACGAGCTTATAATCATGAGATTTGATGATGCGGTATTAAGAATGTTCTCGTCAGAATGTGTTTGCAGAAGCATCAAAGCCGGAATAAAACCAATCATGTCAAACAGAGCATGAGTAACAATTGCACACAAAAGCCCGTACTTAAAACGAACCACCGCACAGAGCGCAAAGGCAAAGCAGAACGTAGCCGCAAGGCGAAGAAATGCGAGTCCCGTGTTGCTCGCAAAGTCTGCCAAGGAAACGTGTAAAACCGCAAAGAAGAGCGAAGATACAGCTGCTGCCAAAAGAGCCTCTTTGCCCGCAGCGGGCCAAACAAAAGAGCCTCGGCCGGCTATGACGCAGGGGAGGATTCTCCTAAACACTCCTTCTTCCCACACTGCAGTCCCCAGGCATGACAATACCACGCAGAGCACAGGCAAAACCGTGATGCTGTTTTGTATTTCAGAATTGTCTGGAGCGTTTGCCCACCAAAACGCCATCGCAGCCAGCGAGGTTGCGCACAGCCATACACAAACCGCAAACCCTATACGAGGCATTTTATGTAGCTTATCGCCATAAAACGGCGCCAAAAGCCACAAAGCTGCAAGTACCACACCACCGGCTGCAAGCGATTTAACCATATCTGCCAAAACGGTTTCACCCGGCAAAACAGCATATAGCAAGACAACAAGCGCAAAACAACCCAAGCAGCACACCCCAGGATGCAACGCCGCAAATTGTCTGCCCATTTGTCTCATCTAAAAAACTCTCCGTCTCCAAAGCCCTGCACAATACGAGCTCATAGTATACACTTATTTATACACCAGGAAATCGTCCAAAAACTAACCGTTTGTAGAGAGGAGTAAAAGGATGATAAGGTGGGCAGGATAGTAGACGTAGAAGAAATATTTGAAACGCAGGCCTTGGGCGCCTTGGTAGAGCATGAGCAGGAAAAGCGCCAGGCCGTGGCCGCAGAATGCGTAGAGAACATCCGGGAGTTGGGAGAGATCTCCTGTTGCGCAGGAGATAAGAGCCGGTAAGCCCAGCGCCAGCATCGAAAGCAATATGGGATATGCTTTGCGCTCTTTTTCGCTGGGCAGGATATATGCGAGCAGGATCATAACGGGGCCCAATACGCCCCAGTCGAGAATCACGCTTGCGGCTGTGGCGCAGACAAAAACCGCCCAGAATACGGGACGCTGCTCTATGTGATCATACGCGTAAAGTATGGCGAGGCCCAGCAGGAGTGTCCAGATAACATTCCCCGTAAACGGGAGCAAAATGCTGCTTGAACCCCAGGTAATAGTAAGCGGTTCAAAAGCGAGACTGTAGGGAATCTGCGACACAATCGCACAAATTGTGAGCCTTGTGGCATACCGTTTTATGTTTGATGTGTGCCGGTAGCCCTCGGCAATCATATAAGCCATAAGCGGGAAGGTAACTCCTCCGCAAGCAATAAGAATACACTGTGTGGAGAAGGGCAGACGCTCAGAGAAAATAATTCCCACATGGCATAAGGTCATGCCAACTATGGCAACAATTTTAAGGGTTGACGCCGTGAGAGAAGGCAAACGTACCTGCATGTATTAAAGCCTCCTCTGTCGCGTTCTCATCCTGAGCTAAAGTATAACACAGCGCTGAGTGTCAAGAGGGTACCATCTTGGTCAGGATAATACCAGAACCTTTCTATTATCTTTTTACCATTTTAGCCCGAGCTTTCTGATTTCTCTATACTTTGTGTTTAGATAAAAAAGTCATTTGATTTGTTCTCATTAATTGCTATTATACGCGATTACGGGTCGTGGCTCAGCTTGGTAGAGCGCTGCGTTCGGGACGCAGAGGCCGCTGGTTCAAATCCAGTCGACCCGACCATTCTTTTCGCAAAGGTACCGTTAAGATTGTAAGAAGCCGGTTCTTTTGTGATGTGGTTGAGGAGAATCCGAGAGTTTCTCGGATTATTCTTTTTATTACGAGTTATGTGTTTGGGAGACTGAACAAGGGGTACTATACTCCCGTTCAAGAAAATGGCGGGCACCGCGTCAAAGAGTTGGCACTTCCCGTCCGCCGCGTGTATGGAGGATTGAAATGAAAATCTTAGGCATGGGTGTCCCTGAGCTTCTTATCATCTTGTTGGTTGTTCTTTTGATCTTTGGACCCAAGAACCTTCCAAAGCTTGGCGCCTCGCTTGGTAAGACCGTCAAGAATATCCGCAAGGGTATGGGCGACGAGGATGAAGGCAAGAAGAAGATTGAGGAAGTCGAAGTCGTTGATGATGAAGACTCCGACGTCGTAGAAGAGGCTGTAGAAGAGGCTGAGGAAGTTGTAGAGGAGGCAGCTGAGGACGCTGCCAAGAAGGCAACTGCCAAGAAGCGCACCACTGCCGCTAAGGCAAAGGCTGCCAAGTCTGAGGACGACGAGTAGTTCCAAACGCCTCACCATTTGTGATATGTGAGCGCCGCGTGCCTATTGAGGTGCGCGGCGCTATAATCTTATTATAAGCGCATATTTCAGGTGTTAATCAGTATTAATTCAAATATAAAAAATCAATTCTCAAAATAATGAGCAAAGGCTGTATGACGCTCATGGTTTGAGCTGTCTGGATTATGGAGCAGGAGCAAATCTCTATGGATGCAACAAAAAGCAATTATCTTACTCCGGAGGGTAAAGAAAAGCTTGAAGCAGAACTCAGGTGGCGCGAGGGCGAGGAGCGCGAGCGCATTACCGAGGCAATTAAAGTAGCCCGCGATTTTGGCGACCTTTCTGAGAACTCCGAATATGATGATGCAAAAGACGAGCAGGCACAGAACGAGAACCGCATTAGCGTTTTGCGCCAGCAGCTTGCCAGCAGCATTATTATTGATTCGCCCAAGCGCGGTAACCGCATTGGTATTGGTCATGTTGTTACGCTGGCCGACGCCAGTGGCAAAGAACGCGTGTATACCCTCGTAGGAACCGCAGAGGCAGACCCCAAGGCCGGCAAGATTTCAAACGAGTCTCCTCTCGGCAAGGCATTGCTTAACCATAAGAAGGGCGAGAGCGTCTCGTTCATTAGCCCAACAGGTAAGACCATCAATTATGAGATCCTCAATGTCCAGGCAATGTAGAGAGTGTTTATAAAACACGTGATATAATTACCGCCCACCCTCCTCATGGGTGGGTTTTTGCTGTTTTTAAGGTATAATGCAGTTTCATAAATTAGTAAAGCCAGTTCTTTACTAAAACCGTGTACACAAAGGCGTAAAGAAAGCGTAGGGTTTTTATGGCAGATGAGCAGCTCTCACAGGAAGCTCAAGATACGGCGGTTGTTCCCGAGCAGGCAATTCTCGACGAGCGGTCTATGCGCCTTGCCAAACGGCAGGCTATTATTGATGCCGGCGGCGAAGCTTATGGTTCAAGCTTTGAAGTAAGCGCACACGCTGCAGACCTGTCCGAGAAATACCGCGAGCTTGACCCCGGTGTCGCTACCGAGGATGTTGTGCGCATGGCCGGCCGCATCATGGCTATTCGCGACCAGGGCAAGGTGTGCTTCTTTGTACTGCGCGATGCATCCGGTGACATCCAGCTCTTTTGCCGCACCAATTCGTTTGAGCCGGAACAGTGGCAGTTCATCAAAAACCTTGACATGGGCGACTTTATTGGCATTGAGGGTACCGTGCTGCGCACTAGGCGCGGCGAGCTCTCGGTTTCGCCTTCAAGCATTATTCTTTTGAGCAAAGCCATCCGTCCTTTGCCCGAGAAGTTCCATGGTCTCACAGACAAAGAGACCCGTTACCGCAGGCGCTATGTAGACCTGGCCGTGAATCCTGAGGTCAAAGACGTCTTTATGAAGCGCTTTAAGATCAATGCAGCAATTCGCAGGTATATGGAGAACCTCGAGTTCATTGAGGTCGAGACTCCCATGATCCATGCGGTCGCGAGCGGCGCAAACGCCAAGCCGTTCATTACCCACTACAACGCCCTCGGCGTAGACTGCTACCTGCGCATTGCCCCCGAGCTGCACCTGAAGCGCCTTCTTGTGGGCGGTTTTGAGCGTGTGTACGAGATGAACCGTTCGTTCCGCAATGAGGGCATGGACTATAAACACAACCCCGAGTTCACCACGCTCGAGGCCTACCAGGCATATTCTGACCTCCAGGGCATGAAGGAGCTCTGCGAAGGTCTCATCAAAGCCGCAAATGCTGTTGTGAACGAGAGCGAGCTTCTCGAATACGAAGGCAAGACCATTGACATCAGCGGTTCCTGGCCCATGCGTCCTATGTGCGAGCTCGTAAGCGAGGTTTGCGGTTGCGAAATTACCATGGATACCCCCCTCGAGGTTCTGCGTGACGTATGCAAAAAGCAGGGCATTGAGCCGCAGGATGACTGGGGCGCAGGCAAGCTTATTTTTGAGCTTTACGACGAGAAGGTCGAGAAGACCATTGTGAACCCCACGTTTGTTATTGATTACCCGGTTGAGGTAAGCCCGCTCGCCAAGAAGAAGAGCGATGACGAGCGTTTGACCCACAGGTTTGAGCTCGTTATTGGCGGCGCAGAGTATGCAAATGCCTTCTCCGAGCTCAATGACCCCGTAGACCAGGAAGCGCGCTTTAAGGCTCAGGCTGAGGCCAAGGCTCACGGCGATGCTGAGGCAATGGATTATGACTATGATTACGTGCGTGCCCTTGAATACGGCATGCCGCCCGCCGGAGGAATTGGCATTGGCATTGACCGTTTGGTTATGCTTTTGTGCGGTCAAAGCTCAATTCGCGATGTATTGTTATTCCCCCATATGCGCCCGGAAGCAGATGAAGCATAAGCTGCTGCGGCAGTTGTAGCTCAGAATAGGGAGTGTGTTTGTTCCATGGCAGATTTTTTAGACGAACTCATTGGAATCAAGAAAGAATTTGATGCGCTTACGAGCGATTTTGTGGACGAGACAAACGCCATGACGGGCGAGGTATCAGCCGCTCCCGTTTGGACGCCGGGAGACTACAAGGTTTTGCCAAAGGGTAACGCCGCAATGTGTCCCCGCTGCAAAAACGAAGAAGCAAGCTGTGACATGTGCCTGCAGATTTGCCCGGTTGGCGCCATTGAGTTTGATGATGACGGCGCCATCGAGATCAAATCTAATTGCCGCAAGTGCGGCTTGTGCGTTGCAGCCTGCCCAACCGACGCGCTTGTCTCGAGCATGTATGGTCCCAAGATGCTTTATGACAATATTTGCAAAGCAGCCGAGGCCAATGAGATGGTATATATTACCTGCACCCGCGCTTTGGGACATGTGCCCGAGCAGGGAGAGATTGTAGTGCCTTGCGTTGGCGTAATTGCCCCCGAGGTTTGGTATGCTGTCCTGAGCGAATACGCGAATATTGCGATTTTCTTGCCGCGTGGCATTTGCGACAAGTGCAAAACAACAACCGGTGAAGATGCTTATACCGAGTCTATCAGCATTGGCGAGGCTTGGTCGGGCGAGACGGTTGACCTTGTGGAGCGCGAGAAAGACCTCATCCTAGAGGTTGACCATCAGGCCGAGCGTAAGAATTTTGTGAACGACTCAATGAAGTCTTTGGGCATGACCGCTGCAAAAATAAATCCCATTACCGCAAAGCTTGCTCAAGCTGCCGAGAAAATCTCGGCCCACTCCAAGCAAATTGCCGAGCTTCAAAAGTCGCTCGACCGTATGTGCGGTGCCAACAGCACAACAGAGCGTAAGCGTACCCTTGTGAACTCAAGGCAGCTTATGCTCGTTGCACTTGCGAACCACCCGGAAACAGCTGATGCCATTGTGCTCGACATGCCGGTTATTGGTGCTACCTGCAACGGCTGTGGTGTTTGCGCAGATGCCTGCCCAACGAGTGCAATCGACATTATCGAAGGCAAGGCGCAGGTCCTCTCGACACACTGCGTAGCCTGCGGTTTCTGCTATGACGTGTGCTCACAAAACGCGGTAGATTTCGAAGAGATTGACGGTAAACGTCTTATTCTTGATGATCCCGAGGCTCAGAAGAAGATCGAGCAGGAAGAAAAAGCTCAAAAAGACCGCGAAATGGCACGCGAAAAGAGCAAAGAGTACGGCAAGAAAGCCCTCGAATTCCTCGAGAAGCAAGCCGATATTGAAGAAGAAGAGCAAGCCGCCAAAGCAAAATCCAAAGCGTAAAGCGCCAGCGGGTGACAAAGGGATAGATATTTGTCGGGTTTCTCGCGTCATGATGTGTTAAAATGATAGTAATTGAACTTTTTAAGAATGGAATCGTTTGCTTTCTTGCAGTTCATAAGAAGTATTACTATCATATAATACGGTATGTAGGGGTGCGTTTGTTTTGCACCGGGAAAAGGAGGAGTGGCAAAGATGAGTGAAGAAAAGAGGGTGAGCGGAGAAGCTATCGCTGCAGCAGAGCCAAGAAAAAAGTATTGGCCCATTGTTTTGTCTGCATTTGCCGTAATTCTTATTGCGGGCCTGATAGCATTCTTGCATTGGCATGAATCACCTTCGTTCTGCAACGTGATCTGCCATCAGCCTATGGACCGTTATGTCGAGGGCTACTACAGCGAGGACATGTCGCTTTCTGTAGCACAGCATGCTGATGCAGGTGTAACCTGCCTTGGTTGCCACTGGCCGCAAGCCAAGATGCTCGACCTGGTACATGAGGTTGTAATGTGGTCAACTGACGGCTTTACTGATCCGTTAACAGACCGCAGGACAGAACTTGTTACAGACGAATTTTGTGTACGGTGCCATGACGGTTCGACCCAGTTTACCAATGATGAGGGTGTAACCGTTACCGCACAAACCAAGGAATCTGCAACCGAGGGCTGGCTTTACAACCCGCATGCGCTTTCTGCCGAGACCGTAAAAGCCGCTGATACAACAGGCATGGCTGCTGAGATGCATGCCGCATCCGGCATCTTTGTTCTCAATGATGACGGTTCCCTTGCTGTAGATGTAGACGGCAACTATGTGACCGAGTGCAGCGCTTGCCATACGGTTCACAAGATTTCAACCATTGCTTGCGCCGAGTGCCACTCTGGCTACTTCAATGAAGAAAACGGCACCCTGCCTGCAAACTGGGCAGTTCCTACAGACAATCGTGCAGCTCTTACCGAGGCGCTTGGCGACGCGGCAGCTCTTTATGACCCGCACGCTATGCTGACAGAGCATGCAGACATGTTTGCCAACCTCACCACGTTCCATGCAACCGCCGGTGAGAACGGTGCAATTACCTGCACTGATTGCCATAAGTCTAATGGCGAGAACGTGTTCATTTGCGCTCAGTGCCACAGCGACAAGTTCGCAAGTGTAACCAAGAGCCTCGAGAAGAAGGGTTGGACTATCCCTACAGATAACCGTGCAGCCCTTGCCAAGAACATGCTCACTGATCCTCACCAGCTCATGGCTTTGCCGTCCTTTGAGGAAGCCGCTTTCCACCAGACTGCCGGTGCTGACGGTGGTATGATTACCTGCACTGATTGCCACAAGGATAACGGCGAGAACACCTTTATCTGCGCTCAGTGCCACGCCAGTGACTTTGAGAGCATTACTTCCCAGCTTACCGAGAAGGGCTGGACCCTCCCGGAGGCAATGGTAGACGTTCCCATGATTGGGTAATATCTCCCAAGATAATGTTAGTTAAAGACCGCTCCACAGGGGGCGGTCTTTTTTTGTAAATGTGTGTGGGAGTGTATCAGAAGGACGGTTCTTGCGATATGTTCTCACCCCGGAACCAGAACATATCGCAAGAACCGTCCTTCTGATACACTCCTGATATCCCCAAACGTTCCTTTTTTGTGTGACTCGTATTGTTGTTGAACGTCAATCATAAGAAGACTCATAATAATAAGGTTACACATTTCTGGAGTGACAGGAGAACCATGGGTCTTTCGATTGGTATTGTAGGACTTCCCAACGTTGGTAAATCAACGCTGTTTACTGCGCTTACCAAGCAGTCCGGGTTGGCTGCTAACTATCCGTTTGCAACTATAGATCCCAATATGGGCATTGTTGATGTTCCTGATGCCCGTCTGCAAAAGCTTGCCGATATTGTTCACCCGGGCCGCATTGTCCCGGCAACGGTTGAGTTTGTTGACATTGCAGGTCTCGTTAAAGGCGCAAGCGAGGGTGAGGGTCTGGGCAACCAATTCCTTGCCAACATTCGTGAGACTGATGCTATTTGCGAAGTCGTGCGCTTCTTTAAAGACCCTGATGTTGTGCATGTAGCCGGCAAGGTTGACCCGCTCGGCGATGTTGATACCATTCACACGGAGCTCATTCTTGCTGACCTCGCGACCATAGAAAAGGCGATTCCCAAGATAGAAAAAGAGGCCCGCAGGGGAGATAAGCCGAGTGTTACTAAACTCGCAACCTGCAAGCGTCTCATCGAGTGGATGAACCAAGGTCACCGTGCCCGCACAATGGAGATGACTGAGGACGAAAAGTCAAGTATTCGTGATCTCTTCCTTTTGACCATGAAGCCGGTTCTCTATATTGCAAACGTTGATGAAGACGGTCTTACCGAGGATTTGCCACAGATTGACGGTACCCAGCCAATTCCCATCTGCGCTCAGGTAGAAGCTGAGCTTGCAGATCTCGACGAGGAAGAAGCTAAGGAGTACCTCGAGAGCCTGGGACTCGAGGAGAGCGGTCTCGCTGTTTTGGCGCGTGCAGCCTATAAGATCCTTGGTCTGCAGTCATTCTTTACAGCCGGTGAGATGGAAGTTAAAGCCTGGACCATTCGCATTGGCGCTACAGCACCTCAGGCTGCAGGCGTTATTCACAGTGACTTTGAACGCGGTTTCATTAAGGCCGAGACCATAGCTTATGATGACTATGTAACGCTTGGCGGAGAAGCCGGAGCCCGCGCAGCCGGGAAGCTCCGCATGGAGGGCAAAGAATACGTCGTGCAAGACGGCGACGTTATGCACTTTAGGTTTAACGTGTAAGCACATGTTGAGAAGGGTTTAATACAATGACTGCTCATGACCAGCTTGTACTTGTTCTCGATTTTGGTGCACAGTACGGACAGCTCATTGCCCGCCGTGTACGCGACCTGCATGTTTATTCGGAAATTATTCCGTGCGATACGCCGGCTCAGGAGATTGCCGCACTCAATCCTGACGCTCTCATTTTGAGCGGCGGTCCTGCGAGTGTGTATGCGGATGATGCACCAGATGTTGACGAGAAAATCTTTGAGCTGGGTATTCCGGTACTTGGATTCTGCTATGGCCAGCAAATTATGGCTGTCAAGCTTGGAGGGAGCGTTGGTCACACAGAGATTGGCGAGTACGGACACACGTGTCTGCATGTTCAGGGTGAGTCTCAGCTCTTTGCGGGGACACCGCGCGAGCAGCAGGTTTGGATGAGCCATCGCGATGCTGTTTCGGTAGTGCCTGAGGGCTTTGCTGTTACTTCAACCACAGATGTTTGCCCGGTAGCCTCAATGGAATGTGCTGAGCGCAGGCTTTACGCGACGCAGTTCCACCCTGAGGTCAGGCACACCCCTTATGGCAATGATCTTCTCGGCAATTTCCTTTTTAAGATTTGCGGGCTTAAGCCTTCCTGGACCATGGAGGGTATTATTGAGCAAAAGGTTGCCGAGATTCGCGAACAGACAAAAGGGGAGAAGGTTATTCTCGCGCTTTCCGGCGGCGTGGACTCGGCTGTAGCAGCCGCGCTCGTACACCGTGCAGTGGGTGATAAGCTGACGTGCATCTTTGTGAACCACGGCCTCTTGCGCAAGGGCGAACCCGAGAGTGTTGAGCAGGTATTTACTGAGCAGTTTGGGATTCCTTTAATCCACGTACACGCTGAGCGGCGCTACGCTGACCTTCTGAAGGGCGTTGTTGATCCTGAAGAGAAACGGCGTCGCATTGGTGGTGAATTCTGGAAGGTCTTCTTTGAAGAAGCCCAGCGTATGGATGGAGTAAAATACCTTGCCCAGGGAACCATTTATCCTGATATTATTGAGAGCGGCGCTCGCAAAACCGGCGGCAAAGCCTCAACCATCAAGAGCCATCACAATCTCATTCCGTTTCCTGACGGCGTGCACTTTGACCTTGTAGAGCCTCTTGATCACTTCTTTAAAGACGAGGTACGCGCACTCGGCACGGCGCTTGGCCTGCCTGACGAAATTGTCTACCGCCAGCCCTTCCCGGGACCGGGCCTCGCGATTCGAATTATTGGCGAAGTTACCCTCGACAAGCTCGAAATTCTCAAGAATGCCGACGCTGTTGTACGCGAAGAACTCGATGCCTATAACGCCAAGCTTTTCGCCGAGACAGGCGAGCGCAACTCAGAGCACTCTTGCTGGCAATACTTTGCTGTTCTTCCTGATATCCGCAGCGTAGGCGTTATGGGAGACGAGCGCACGTACCAGCGTCCTGTGATTATCCGTGCCGTAGAATCAAGCGACGCTATGACCGCCGACTGGGCCAAACTTCCGTATGAAGTCCTGGCCCGTATCAGCGGCCGTATAGTAGCCGAGGTCCCCGGCATCAACCGTGTAGCTTACGACATCACGAGCAAACCCCCCGCTACCATCGAGTGGGAGTAGAATAATATGGATACGTGGTGCTAAAAAACCCAGTAAAATCAAGGGTTTCAGGCATCGGTGGAATCCTGCGAACTGTTTTTGCAACACTTTTGCAACACGTTGCTTTGAAAAAACTCTGAAACAGCAAAAGATGTAGTTGCGTGTAGCTTGCAGTTTGTGACAATATCGTATAAACAATAGCTTTAGAGTCAGTCTGCTTTTCAAAGCAGGCTGATTTTTTTATTTCGCCATTTATTCCGCCACATCGATTGATTTATATCGCCACGCATGATACAATGTAAAGCACCGGAAGGGAGGACTTCAATATGATGCGTGAAGACGAGTATAGAGAGTTTAAAAAAACGACCGGAGAGCTGAATGAAGCTATGGTGTCTGTCTCTGCCATGTTAAACAAACATAAGCATGGGAAAGTATATTTCGGGCTCAGGAATGACGGAACTCCGAATCCGTTTACCATCACTGACTCCACCCTGCGCGATGTATCCAGAAAAGTATATGAGTCTATAAAACCGCAGTTGATACCTGTCGTCGATATTGAAGAAATAGAAGGTATTGAGGTTATCACTCTTACATTTTCCGGTGAAGATGTTCCATACTCCGCTTTCGGAAAATATTATATCCGCATTGCTGATGAAGATAGAGAACTGTCGCCTTCCGAGCTTCGTAAGATCATGATTCGTAGGGAGTACGAAGAAAATTGGGAGAACAAAACAACAGATCAGACTGTAGATGATGCGGATGAAAAGACAGTCATGGCTTTTTTCGAGTCTGCCATATCCTGCGGAAGATTGCCGGTTATAGAATACGATAAGCGGAAAATATTAGATCAGCTCGGTGTCTTAAACGGAAATCACCTGACAAATGCTGGGGTTTGTCTGTTCTCTTCCCGAAAGCCTATTACGTTAAAAATGGCCGTATTCGCCACTGAACACAAAGAAACCTTTTTGGATATGAACCGGACTGAGGGGAATATATTTGATTTGATCGATGAAGCGGTGACCTACATCATAAAGAATATCCGCTGGAGGGTTGAAATGAGTGGAGATGGAATCCACCGAAAAGAGATTCCTGAGATTCCAGTTGATGCCATAAGAGAAGCCGTGATCAACAGCTTTGCACACGCTCGTTACGATCTCTCCATACAGCATGAGATAGATATATTCTCGAACCGTATTTCTATCTGCAATCCAGGATCCTTTGCCAATGAATTTGAGCCGATAGATTTTTATACCCGGGATATCCGTTCATTTCTGAGGAATGAAGTAATTGCAAAAACACTTTATCTCTGCAAAGATGTTGAGACATTCGGATCGGGGATCAGGAAGATCTACACGCTT
>JAFWFL010000018.1 GCA_017515595.1 Coriobacteriales bacterium | reverse complement strand
CATCAGGTAGCCCCATATAAAACAACATCAGTATTGTATCTCTCTTGGCTACCTGATGAGACAATACCCTCCGTCCCCGTTGTCTCATTCCAACCCATTGGCATACTACTTTTGTACGGGTGGTTCACCGTCAAAAATTGCACAGCAGTCTTCATAGGCATCTTCGTAGAAAGTTTTGGCTGTTGCAAGGCCTGCAGATTCCATCATGTCTGCAATAAAACGCGTTGTTATGGCGATATATGCCGGCTCGCAGCGGGTACCGCGCAAGGGCTCGGGCGCCATGTAAGGAGCGTCGGTCTCGGTGAGAATGCGGCCTCTGCCGGCGGTACATACCGCTGCGCGCGTATTGTCTGACCGGCCAAATGTTACAGCGCCGCCAATACCCAAAAGACATCCCAGGTTCAGGAACGGCTCGGCATCTTCATAGCCCAAATCAAAGCAGTGCAAAATGGTTCCCGCAGCAGGAAGCGTATAGTTCTTCATGAGCGCAAACGCATCTTTGTGGGCTTCCCGGATATGCAAAGAAAGCGGGGCATTGAGCTCGCAGGCAAGCTCAAACTGCTCCTTAAAGACTGCGAGCTGAACATCCCGGGGAGACAAATCATAGTGATAATCGAGACCTATCTCCCCCACACCGCTGCAGCGCGAATTTGACAGCAGCTCCTGCAAAACAGAGCGTGCGTCATCATCAAAAAGCCGTGCATTATGCGGGTGGCAGCCCGCGAGCATACGCACACGGGGCGTGCACGGAGGCTCACCGAGAGCATCAACCACTCCGGCCTCGCACCATGCTTTGAGAATCTCCTCGCAGCCGTCTTCCCATGCAGCGAGGTCGTCGTAGAGTTTGCCAGGGTCTGTTGCGTCGTCAGTGGGGTCAACAACCGTGACCATAAAGCGCACGCCCGCAACCGCTGCACGCGCCATCGCATATGCAGGATCAATATGGTGAAGCGACGTGAGATGGGTATGACTGTCGGCCAGAGGGGCAAGCGCGGGCGGCAACGCACACGGGACATCCTTTTTCCCCACAAAGAATGTCTCGTGCGCAGGTATGCAGGTCAGCGGGTCAAAATGCTCGGTATCCATAAACGGTTATTCCGCAGTGTGGGGCAGCATTGACTCGTCAAGACGCGGGAAGAGCGCTTCGCCCTTCTCGACCGGAGTGTCACCGCCAAAGAGACCCCACTCGCTTGCTTCTTCGAGCGTGCAGGTGATCTGGGGATTCTCGCCAATGCGGCGCAGAACCTCAGCGCTTGCCTGCGGAATAAAGGGCGAGAGGAAAATTGCGGCAATGCGAATGGCCTCAACAAGGCTCCACATAACAAAGGCGAGCTCCTCGGCCTTCTCAGGATCCTTAGCGAGCGAGAAAGGCTTGGCTGTCTCAATGTAATTGTTTGCTTCGCTTACGAGCTCCATAACCACGGCAGCGGCGTCTCCGTACGAGAAGTTTGCCATTTGTGTGGCATAACGCTCGTAAATGCCCTGCGCGCGATCCCTCAGAACGCTTGGCCTTTGGGCAAAGTCGCAGCCACGGGCCGGAGTTTTGCCGTCAAAGTACTTGGCGCACATATTGAGCGTACGGCTTACGAGATTGCCCCAGCGGTTTGCAAGGTCAGTGTTATACACCTGGGCCATACGGTCAAAGCTGATGGCGCCGTCGGTACCGTGCGCAACATCAACCATGAAGTAATAACGATAGCCCTCAACACCAAGCAGGTTAATAACCTCGCGCGGAGCTATGGCATTGCCCCTGCTCTTTGACATCTTTTCGCCCTTGCCGGTAACGGGGTTTTTAACGAGAAGGAAGCCGTGAGCCAGTACATGCTCGGGAACCGGCAAACCGGCAGCCATGAGCATCGCGGGCCATATAACGCAGTGGAAGCGCGTGATGTCCTTGCCCACAATGTGCGTCTGGGCAGGCCAGCGGTAGGCAAAGGTATCTGCGGCTTCAGGATCACCGTAACCAACGGCGGTGAGGTAGTTAATGAGAGCGTCAAACCAAACGTAGGTTACATGGTCAGTATCAAAGGGTAAAGGAATACCCCAGTCAAACGTGGTGCGTGTAACCGAGAGGTCCTTCAAACCGCCCTCTATGAACGAGACTACCTCATTGCGGCGAATCTCAGGCTCAAGGAAGTTGGGATTGTTGGCATACATCTTAAGAAGCGGCTCTTGGAACTCACTAAGCTTAAAGAACCAGCTCTGCTCGCTAATGCGCACCAAGGGACGGCGGCAGTCGGGGCAAACGGGCGTCTCGCCTTTTTCTTCATAGTCCTCGTTTGCGTGGCGAACGTCAGTCTCGGTAAAGAATGTCTCGTCAGGAACGCAGTACCAGCCCTCGTAGTTGCCCTTATAAATATAGCCGCGCTCCTTGAGTACTTCCCAAAAATGCTGCACCGAGCGCTCGTGGCGCTCCTGCGTTGTGCGAATAAAGTCATCATTCGAAATCTCAAGTTCCTGCCAGAGTTCTTTAAACGCAGGAACCATAGAGTCGCACCACTCCTGTGGAGTCATATCATGAGCAGCCGCGGAATCAGCTACCTTCTGACCATGCTCGTCGAGACCGGTCAGGAAGAATGTGTCATAACCGTCCAAACGCCTAAAGCGCGCCTGAACATCCGCAACAACCGTGGAATACGCTGTGCCCAGGTGAGGCTGGGCATTTACGTAATAGATCGGCGTCGTAATAAAATATGAACCCTTTGGGGTTTTGCCCTCTGAACACCCACAACCACATGCCATCTTGCTGCAACCTTTCTGAACAACCGTACTTAAAAACAATGCTCAAAAGCATAAACGAATATAGTAACAAATATCCGCCCTCAAAGCACCCCCACTCCATGAATCCCATATAACATGCGGGAATAGAGATATCTGTCCACAGAGGCTGAGGCGAAGACCAAGATCGAGGCCGAAGCCGGCGTCAAAACCACAAGATCGGAAGTTGTGGGCCGGATTTCAAAAAGTCTTGTGCATTCATTGAAGTTGTGACTTTCGCTCAACTATAGGATTGAGCTTGCTCAGCAAGTCGCTATCATTGATGGTAACGTACCTACGACCGAGGAAGACACCCATGAGCCCTCAAGATCTGAGCCCCGAATTACTTGAGAAAGCGCGCACTTGCAAGACGGGCGAGGAATTGTCCGCACTCGCCGCAGAAGTGGGCATCGAGCTCTCTGATGAGCAGCTCGAGGCTATGTCGGGCGGGAGTTGGGCAACCAATTGTCCCAAGGAGGACTGCAGCGACTACCAATCGGACGCTCAGTGCAATCATGGAGGCTGCAATCATTTTAGTTGCTATAACGATGGAATGTTTTAGCCATTTAAATAGGCTCACAAGTTAAGAGCTTGTGAGCCTATTTTGGATTCAGGCCACGCTCGATTGGCGCAAAACCTGGCGTCGATTGTCAGCTGAGGTCTTAAGCGGCAGGCTGGAGTGTGTCTGTTGCTTGCGGTTCGTGACACTGGTACTCGACGTCTTCTATGGGTTCTTCTTTGTCAAGTTGGAAGAGAGTTCTGTGAATGGAGTCTTCATCCCAGGTTACGAGCGTATAGCGGTTGATTGCGGCGCCTTTGGTGTCTGAGAGATAGCCCGCGTGCCCGTAAAAGAAACCAAGCGGCACAGTCACATAGCTCCGTTCAGAGTACGCAACGGGAGAAATGAGCTCGTCGCCTGTTGCAAGGAAGAATTCAGCCTCTCCCATGGAGTGGTTATGGCCAAAGAAAAAGATGATATCCAGGCCGTATTCTCTAGCATAGCGGTTCAGCAAATCAGCAACGGCGTCAGCGCCATCAATATGATATGCACTGCTGCCGGACCATGCTTCTAAGCTGCTGCCATTGGTGCGGAGGCTTTCTGGCTGAAGTCCCATGACATGCAAATCTGCATGAGCAGCAATAACAATAAGATTGTGGTCATTTTCCTGAGCGCACGTAATCAGGTACTCCTCGAGTTCCGGGAGAATGCCCTTGTAGTTGTAGGCTGTTCTGTTTTCACCCTCTCCGTTCCCTGTGAGCGCAAAGAAGTCAATACCGTAAACCTCGAGACCCTCGGCCTCAAGGCTGTTCTGCTTGTTTTCATTATTTATAGCACTGTCAAAAAGCAAGCCTACGCCATCATTGAGGTCAGTAGGATCAACACTATATACGGCCAGCGTACTGATGAGCTTTGAGCCTCCGGAGACTTCATGGTTGCCCGTCACATAAACCGTGTCCAAGCCGCCCAGCTGTCCAAAAATCTTGGGAAGATGCTCGTTTTCGATACTTTCTGTGCTCACCGTCAGGCCGTTAACCCAGTCGCCGGTGCAGACCACAAGCGACGGGACGCATCCGTCATTATTGGCCATAACTTGAGCGATAGCAGCGCCAAGGTGCTCATACTGCTCATGGACATCCGAGAATATGATGAAAGAATTGGGAATCACGCCGCCGGCGACAATAAAGTTCACGGTAATGGAGGTCTCGCCGTAATAACACCCAGCCGCATCGCGTCCTGAAACTACGCACCAAACCGGGTAGACGCCCGGCCCAAGACCTGTTAAAGCCGTTGCCGAGAAACCCGCGGAGCTGCCGGATTGCGCAATTTCTCCGTTAACATACCACTCTACGAGCGGAGCTGTGAGCAGATTATCAGAGTATGAGACAGCAAATTCCTGCGCCTCGTACCCGCTGCCTGCTATGACAAAACTAACCGGTTCCGGCTGGTCAGAAATGCAGTTTCCAGCACCGGACCGTTGGTAAAAAGCATAAACGAGGCAGCCTCTGCTGTATCTGTGGTGCAACCCCATGCCCCGTTACCAAGATTCACAAGGTAATATGTTGTTTCTTCTGCGGTGTAGGACAAATAACACGTAGCGGTGTCATACCTCCATACTCCGCCCATCATACCGCTCTTTGACTTGGCTTTTGGTGCACCGCTGCCAAATGACGGTCTTTCTCCGCCGGCTCCCGGTTTTGCTCCTTTGAAATCAAACTTAATAGAAGTGTTTGACAAAGCCAGCCCGTCTGCAGAACAAGTGAGGTTATAATCCTGGCTTGTAAAGGTGATAGCGCCGCTCATTGAGCTCTTAGAAACCTTCCAGTGAAGAGACGGAGTATCTTCTTCCTGCGTTGCAAACACGGTCAGCGAACCGTCCCCGTCTGCCACTGCCAGCACATATTCCTGGCCTGAAGCCAGATTGGAAACGAGGTAATATGGTGTTCCTTCCACAGTGACAATGCCGTCTATTTCTGTTAAGGACTGCGTTGTCAGTACGGGAATATGCAGAACAATATAGCAGCAAACCACGCCTTTTTGAGTCTTAACACGGTAATCTTTTGTAAGATATTCCTCGGGGGTCTCGCTAAACGCGCCACCGGTAATGCGATGATTATCGCTCGAATACACCTTGCCGCGGAGCTGGCCGCCGCTGATACTGAGGCTTCCGTTCGCGTTATATATGCTGTAGGCCGTACCCTGCTGTTCATCCTGCTCACCGGCTGCCGTAGTAACTGCGCTTATGGCATGGATACTGCCTCCGGTCACGACTACGTTTGCGCCGTGAGAGGCAATGCCGGTCGCGTTACCGGGGATGCCCTCGCTTTCAGATACCGACGCTTCAGCATAAATCTCTGTACCGTTAAGACAGATAGCTGCACCTTCTGCACCGTATACTCCGGCTGCATCGGTAATTCCCGAATAGGCAAAGATTTTGCCGGCGTTCAGATAAACCGTGGTGTCTTTCTCGGCCAGAATCGCAACAGAACGGGTTGCGAAGAAGTTTTTGGGAGTGCAGATGGTACCACCGTCTATAGTGAGCGTACCGTTTTGTACGCGCAGACCGCTCATGCCACTACCGGTACTGTAAACCATAATTGAATTGCTCTCATCACCCGTAATGACCAGCGTCTGATTGTTCAAATCTATGATATAGCCGCAAAGGTCAAGATTGAAGTACGCCTGATCTGTATCAATGGTTAAATCTTCTGTAAGGGTTACGTTCTTGAGCATGCGGATGGTATAGTCTGCGCTTTCATTCGCCATTGCAGCCGTTACCCCGTTCACTGCGTCTGCGAGCGTTGCGGCATAGTGATGCTCGGAGGCTGCATCTGCCTCATCAAGGGCGCCCTTGGTCCACTCGGCCTCTACCGTGGCTTCTACCAGGTAATAGCCTGCAAAACCACCCTGCTCCATCTGGCTTACGGTATAGAGCTTGCCGCCTGGAAGCTCATCGCTGTTTTTGGCTTCCATCACAAAGGCTGAAGGATCATCATCAAAATAACCGCCCAAGACGAGAAGACCCTTTTGGAGATTCTCTCCTTCCCAGGATTCCCAGCTTCTCAGCGCACCGTTTACCACTGTTTTCTCGGCACCCCGCACGGTGATGTGCGCGGTGTTGGGTTCTTTGTTGTAGGCTTCAATGGCAACGCTGTTTTGTCCGTTGACATCAATGCTGCCGCCATAGATAAAAATCTGAGTTTCGAGCTGGCCAATCCAGTCTTCAAAATCATGGTTTGTGGCAAATACGCCCCAGGCCGAGCCACCCGCGCTCTCAGCGCTGATTTCGCCGTCAACCACCGTAATGGTACCGCCGTTGTGGGCAAACAGCGCGTCGGTATAGGTGCCGCCCGAGGTACTGCTGTTTTGGGCTGATATCTGCCCTGAAACTATGTAGGCCGAGCCCATGGTATCTGCATACACGCCGTATGCGTTATTGTCGTCAGCTTCGCTCGCTGCCTGCACGCTGCCCTGAGTCATGTTGATGTGGCCATAACCCGAGGCGTAAATGCCGTAAGCAGTACTCCCGCTGCCGGTGACAATTCCCTGAAGGCTCGCGCCGTTCACACTGAGCGAAGATACCACGTCTGCGTCAATAACCGAGGTACCGCGTCGCCCGGCGTTATAGCACTTAGCGCCGTACGCAAGAGAATCAGCGCCGGTGGCTCGGCCTATCACAGTCACGCCCGAATTGAGATAGACTTGCGCGCCGCCATAGCAGCAAACGCCCTCAGCCCAGCCGTTTGTACCGTCAGTCTCGCCAAACAGCGAGCCGGTACCGCTCACCGTGGCAAAGCCGCCAAAGATATCAAGCGCAACGGCAGTATAGTTGGATGCAGCGAGGATGCTTGTATTCGAAAAACTCAATTCAATGTCTTCGCCCACAGAGCGGATGGTGTAAGCTCTGCCCACAGCCTCCGGGCTCTTTGTAATCACTTTGGCAGAAAGCGTGCTGTTATCTGCCGAGACAATAATCCAGGGATAGCCGGCAGTTTGCGTGCCATCCGGCTCACTGTCTTTTGTAGCTTCAGTAGCATTTGCAGCATCTTCTATGTCTGCCTCGGTTGTGTTTGCATAAATGGCGTTAACCTCAATAACTCTGGCTTCCTCAGCCACATAGGTCACATCTATGGCTGCTTGGTCGAGAATCAGGGTACCGCGCTTGACCTCAACAGCCGCTAAATAAGAGACTGTTGTGTTGACACCGCTTCCGTCGTCATCCTCATAGCTGTCTTTGAGCGCGTCATCAGCCGTCACAATTACGCTGCCGTTAGCCAAGGTCAATACAGCATTCCAGCTGTCCATACCAAAGGCTGTGATATTGTTGGCAAAGATACTGTGTCCTGCCAAATCAAGATAGATATCGCTTGTAATGTTTTGTGTCCCTGAGAGCGACGCATCTTCATTGAGCGTAATCACCGCAAATTCATCTGTGTCTCCAAGCTCGGCATTCGCAGCTTGAATAGCCTGCTCAAGCGTTGAATAGCCCACCGGATCGCCATCTGCAACAGTAACGGAGGCCGCCGGCTCTCCGTCAGCAAACGCTGCAGCCGGTAAAAGTGCGGCCAGTATTGACAGCATAAGTAAGAGCTTCATTGTCTTTTTAAACCAATGATCCAACATCTGCTATCTCCGTTTCTCGAGATAATGCTGTAAAAAAGGGAACGTAGCGCATAATTACCACGTTCCCTTAGTCTCTTAGGTTATAAGGTTCTTGCCGCTACTCTTCTTTGGCTTTGGCCTTTTTCTTGGCCAAAGCTTCTTCTTTTAGTTTGGCGGCTTTGGCGGCCTTCTCGGCGGCTGCGGCTTCGCGTTTTTCGCGCTCTTCTGGAGAAATCTCAAAGACTTCGCGAACATGCTCGGTTGAGGGCTCGGCATATTCGTTGGCCATGATGAGGGCGCTTTCTGTGCAAACGTGTACACAATTGCGGCACTGGATACACCTGAAGCGATCGATTGTCCAGGTATAGGCCTTGCGGTCAACCTCTATTGCATTGGTTGGGCAAAGGTTGGCGCAGACGCCGCAGTAACGGCACTTGTCTACGTCAATAACAATGTGGCCCTTGGTTTCTTGATAATACGTTGGCTCTTCAAAAGGATACAGCTTGGTAGCCGGTTTTGAGAAGAGGCTCTTGAGGGTCATGCGACCGAGTTTGAATTCACCCATGAGAACCTCCTTAGCGTTCCGTGCAACTGATGCAGGGGTCAATAGTAAGAATGATGTTGGGCACGTCGGCAAGGTCGCAGCCGCGAATTGCCGCTACCATGCCGGGGATGTTTGCTGCGGTGGGTGTGCGGACCCTAAAGCGCTCGAGGTACTTGGTTCCGTTGCCCTTGACATAGTAGAACGCTTCGCCACGGGGCTGCTCCATACGGGCAAATGCCTCAGCGCCTTCAGCGGGGTTGCCCTTAACTTCTGCGCGGACCTCACCCTGAGGAATCTTGTCAACCATTTCATTAATGATATCAATGGACTGGCGGACTTCCTGAGCACGGCACCAGCAGCGAGCATAGCAGTCGCCGTCGTTTGAGAGAATAGGCTCAAAGGCGACAAGCTTGCTGTATGCATCAGTATCGGTCATACGGCCGTCAATGGCGAGACCGCTCGCACGGGCAAACGGGCCTACCGTACCAAACTCACGGGCGGTTTCCTGCGAAAGAACGCCCACGCCCACAAGACGGCTGCGAACCGAGCTGTCCTCAAAGAAAGTTGCACAAATCTGGTCATACTCCACGCGCATCGTAGCAAGAATGTCGCAGATAGCGCGAAGCTCCGTATTCTCGATATCGCTAAAAACGCCGCCCGGTGTACAGACCGAGAGAATCACGCGGCCGCCGGCTGTGCGCTCAAAGATCTCGAGAATGCGCTCGCGCAAACGCCAGGTGTGCATAAAGAGGCTCTCAAAGCCAAAGGCATCAGCAGCAAGTCCCAGCCACAACATGTGGCTGTGCATCCTCGAGAGCTCATGCCAAATAATGCGCAGATGCTGGGCGCGTTCAGGGACCTCAATGTTCATAAGGGCCTCAATGGCGCGGCTGTAACCAAACGAGTGGCCAAAGCTGCAAATGCCGCAAATGCGCTCGGCAACATATACATAGCGCTGGTAATCGCGCTTCTCGACAAGCTTCTCAAGACCGCGGTGGATAAAACCAATCTGCGGAATCGCGTCTACAACGCGCTCGTCCTCAAGAACAAGATCGAGGTGCACGGGTTCGGGGAGCACGGGGTGCTGCGGACCAAACGGAATAACGGTTCTTTGTCCCATGGTACACCTCCTAATTCTCTGAAGCTGCAGACTTGGCCTTGGCAGCAGGCTGAGCGGGAGCCTGAGCCATAGGCTGCGGATAATGCACGTGGTAGAAGCCGCCCTGGAAGTCAATTGAGATGCCGGTTACATGAACACCGTAGAGGTCATGCATCTCGTTCTCAAAGACAAAGGCGCAAGGGAAGATTTCGCTTACGCTTGGCACTGACTCCTGCGGGTCAATATTGAGGCGCAGGCTTACAATGCGACCGGTTGCGTCTTCTACAAATGAATAGGTCAGGTCAAACCTGTTATCAGCCGCATGTTGGGCATGGCATTGCGCAAACCTCATGCCATAGGTTTTAAGCGCAGAAGCACGTTCCAAAAGCTCGCTGGTAGGAGTATTAATAATCTCAAGAGGGCTCATTGTGGGTTTTACGCCTCCTTCACAGCCGGTTGGGGTTCAGATTCGGGTTTGAGCTCCTCCGCAGGGTCTGCGGCGGGAGCAGATTCGTCTACCAGAGCGGTAAACATCTCGGTTGGCAAATCCTCTTTTGGCGCCGGGACAAAGCGCGATTCGCGGGCAGCTACGCGGTTTTTCTCGGCATCAAAATCAGGGGCTTCTTTGCTCACGACGGGTATCTCTACGCCGCCTTTGAGCTGGGGCGTTTTAATGGGAACACCGGCTGCGAGAGAAGCGCGCTTCTCGTCGAGAATACCAATGGCTTTGACCACGCCGTCAATAATTGCCTGAGGACGTGCGGCACAACCGGCTACATAGACGTCTACCGGAACCACCTTGTCAATGCCGCCGTACACGTTATAGCAGTCATGGAAGATACCGCCCGAGCAGGCGCAGATGCCTACCGCGATAACCACTTTGGGCTCAACCATTTGCGAATAGATCTGCTGCAAAACAGGAGCGCACTGCTCGTTTACCGAGCCGGTTACCAGCAGAATATCTGCATGACGGGGGTTTCCCGTATTAATAATGCCAAAACGCTCGACGTCATAGAGGGGGGTAAGACAGGCAAGGACTTCTATATCGCAGCCATTGCAGCTGGCAGCATCATAATGAAGCAGCCACGGAGACTTACTTGCAAATGCCATATGTCAACGTCTCCTTTCGCTAAAATATAATGATTCCGCCGCTGCTCAGGAAGTAGAACAGCGAGAAGTTTACAACGCTTGCCACGAGGGCGACGCCCCAGGATGACTTGAGCATAACCTGCCACTTAACACGGGCAAAGTTGTTGTCAACCCAAATCTCGGCAAACCATACGAGGGCTACTACAAGAAGGGCAACCAAAATGGAGAGGGGCGAGGAGTTCACGCAGAACATGCCTACCCAGCCGAGGAAGAGCACGGTCTCATACCAGTGCATAATCTCTACAAGAGCAAGGGTGCCGCCGCTCATCTCGGTGATGGTTCCGCGAACAATCTCCTGGTGAGCGTGGTGGCTCTGAGCGATATCAAACGGTGACTTGCGCAGCTTGATGGTCAGAATAAACACAAGGCCACAGAAAATAAGCGGCTCGGTGCCAATAAGCGGCAGGCGCGCGCTCAAAAGGCTCGAAGTATCAAAGCCGCCCGTTGCCAGGTAAATGCCAACCGCCACAAAGAGAACCATGGGCTCATAGCACATGACCTGCAGAGCTTCGCGCTGGGCGCCAATTTGTGCATAGGGCGAAGGGGTCATGTAACCGGCGATAATAAAGAGCAGGCTTGCAAGCGTGATGGTGAACACCACAAGCAGGAAGCTGCCGCCCGCAAAGAAGACGGCGCCGGCAACAATCGCAAACAAAAGCGAAAGCGCGATAAGAGCGGTCTGAGCCGGGTTGAGAGAACGGGGATCCTTCTCCAAAAGCTTGCGCACGTCATAGTAGGGCTGCAGAATATTTGGACCTTTGCGGCCCTGCATACGGGCTGTAATGATGCGGTCTGCACCCTGAATAACGCAGCCCAGAATAGGGCCGATGATTACAAACGCCAATGCGCCAATAATACTCCATACGTTCATTTATATCACGCTCCCAACAAAGTATGAGATGTAGCTCATACCAAAGGCGCACGCTATTGACACAAGGGCAACAAGAATGCAAATGATGCCGCCAATACGGCTGAGCTTGGCCTCGTTAAAGAGGTCTTCCATATACCAGTTGCGCTGCTCGTACAGTACTTCTCCGCCAAGGGAGCCGCGGAAGGTTTCTACGCCATCCTGGTTGGTACCAAGGCCCACGCCGTTCATATACCACTGGCGCTGGTCATTAAGGCTGTTTGCGCGTGTACGCAGAGCAACCGCCAGAGGCACGGTCAAAACAATAATAGCCATGATCGCCATAATGATGAGATCATCAGGCGTAGGTGCCCAGATGTTGCCGCTCATTAAGCGCGAGGCATACGGGCTTACGATACTGCTCGAGATAAACGGCAAAAGCACACATGAGAGCACCATGATTGCGGCCATAACTACAAGCGCAATCCACTCGGGCACAAATACCGTTGTCTCAACGTTGTCAACGTTGCGGGCCGAGCAAAGAATCTTGCCAAGCCACTTTGTCCAGAAGAAGAAGGTAGCTGCGCTGCCAAAGCCGAGCATAATGATAATAAGCATCATGCCGGAATCTGCAAATGCGCCAAGAGCTGCCCACTTAGAAATAAGCATACCAAAAGGAGCCACATACATACCGCAGATGCCAAGCGCCATGAGCGAAGCAAGTTTGGGCATGCGGCTTACGAGGGTATCAAAGCGCTCAACGTCGCGGCTGCCCACATGATGCTCTGCGGTACCCACGCAGAGGAAGAGCAAAGACTTTGCGGCAGCATGGAAGATGAGCAGGAAGATAGCAGCCCAGATTGCCTCGGCCGTACCTACACCCGCGCAGGTTACAATCAAACCAAGGTTCGCGATGGTTGAGTATGCAAGAATGCGCTTTGCATTTGACTGGCTGATCGCAATAATTGAGCATACCAAAAATGTAATGCAGCCCACAAGCATGGTCGAAACAGCCACGGGGTTAATGCTCGCATTTGCGCTCGCCGTAATAAACGGCCCCATAAGCGGAGAAAGGCGAATGAGCAAAAACACACCAGCCTTAACCATGGTTGAGGAGTGCAGCAACGCACTTGTTGGCGTAGGCGCTACCATTGCACCCAAAAGCCAGGTATGGAACGGCATTTGAGCCGCTTTGGTAAGAGCGGCAAATGCCAAAAGCGCGAGCGGCAGCATGGTGAAGCTTGGCGAAATAAGGCCGTAGTTAACAAACCTGTCGAGCTCAATAACATTCAGGGTGCTTCCGCTGTAAATAACCGCGAGGGTAAAGCCAATGCCGCCCAAAAGGTTCATCCAAATTTGACGGAAGGCATTGTTGGTAGCCTCAGCCGTTTGCGTATAACCAATGAGGAAGAACGAGCAAACCGTTGTTGCCTCCCACATGGTAAGCATCCACGCCATGTCGTTAAAGAGCACAATGCCAAACATTGCGCTCAAAAATGCGAGCATAACGGCAAAGAAGAGGTTCTGCCTGTCTGGGGCAGCCTCTTTACCCTCGGCCGCGAGCTCTGCCTGGTGCTTTTGGAAATCGCGCATATAGCCAATGGCATATACACAGATGCCGCTGCCAATGACGCCGATGATCAGCACCATGATGGAGCTCAGGCTGTCAATATATACAGCCCTGCTCACGTTAACCGAGCCGCTTACGCCAAACTCGAGCACACACACCAGGAGTGCCTGAATGCAAGCAAGCGCAAAAATGCCCTTGCGGCCCGCACTCAACGAGCGCCACATAATATATGCACACAATGCCAGATCAACCACAAGGAATATCCAGTCAATCACATGAGTGTGCCCCGTAAAGTAGGTGCTCCCTCCCACCAGGTGCCCGCTTGCAAGCACAATGCTTGCAACTGCGATTGCTGTTGCAGATACATACACAACAACTTCACGCAGCCGCCGGTTGGGCGATACCAAACATAGTATCGCAGCAACCAGCGGGAACACAATAAGAAATCCTATGATGCCCACGTTCCCTCCGCTCTATCAAAAACCATGAGGATCTTCCCTCACAATATACAGACATATTGTATGGTAACCTAACTTATACTTTAATGTGAGTAAAAAGACGCAAGAGGTTAAGTATTTTACCTGGATGACATCGTTTAGCCGCGTATGTGTATGCTACATGTGGTAGTAAAGGAGTTTTTAAGATGCAAAATATGGCGACGGACACAAAAACCGGTTGTCTCGTCTTGATTGGAACGCCAATTGGCAACATTGGCGACATGTCCGAGCGTGCAACGCAAGCCCTTGCGCAAGCCCAGACCGTTTGTGCAGAAGACACCCGCGTGACGTCAAAACTCCTTGGCATGCTGGGCATTAAAACCCATGTAGAGCGGTGTGACGAGAATATCATGAAAGAGCGTATTCCTCAGCTCATTGAGCGGCTCCGCGCCGGAGAACGCATTGCCTTTGTGAGCGACGCCGGCATGCCGGCAGTCGCCGACCCCGGAGCGCGCCTGGTAGATGCCTGCATTGACAACCATATTCCCGTTGACGTAATCCCCGGACCCTCGGCCGTAACCTGCGCGGTTGCACATGCGGGCTTTGCGGGCGAAGCATTTTATTTTGGAGGCTTTTTGCCCCGTAAAGATGCCGAGAGGGAACGTGTGCTTAAAAGCCTTGCTCAGCTGCCGGCGGTTTTGGTGTTTTATGAATCTCCGCACCGCCTTTGCGCCTCGCTCAATGTCATTGCCGGGGTGTTCCCTTTGCGCAGGGTAGCTGTAGCTCGCGAGCTCACAAAGCTGTACCAGGAGATTACCCGCGACACAGCTCAGGAAGTGGCCCGGGAGTTCGCCGAGCGCGAGGCCATTAAAGGCGAGATTGTAATTGTGATTGAGCCACCCTCTGACGCTGAGCTTTTAGAAGCCCGTAAACCTCAAACGGACCTTGAAACTGCCATTAAAGAGGGCTTGGAGCAGGGCATCTCCAAAACCGCACTCGCAAAACAGCTCGCACGTCTCTACAACATCCCCCGCAATGAAGCCTACGACCGCATTTGCGGGATGTCATAAGAAGCAAGGGCTTCTGGGCCACACCAAGGTCTGAGTGTTATATAATATACCGTTAGCTTAAAACTCTTTCATAGAAGGGCGGCTTATGCGTGCGAGCAATTATACTTTAAAGCACAGGTCAAGCTTTGATTTGGTGCGATCTGATTTAGAAACCGTGCCCTTTGAAGATGCGATGCGCACGGCTATTCGCTGGCTCATTGTTAAGGAGAGTGAATACGAGGGAAGTCCCATTAAGGAGGACCTCTCGGGTTCGGACGCCTTAAAGCGGGCGTTGGATTACGCTATGCCAGAAGATTATACCGGCGGCGATTATAACGACGACACCTGGCCTGCCTTGGCCTGCGCCTCAGCACGCGATGAAACCGGAAATCCGAGCACCTGGATTATGGAATATGACGAGGCTGACGCATCAAATACCGAGCACCGCTGGCATACCACACTTTGTTTAACGAGAGAAGACGAGAAAACTTGCCGGGTTGCCATTGAGGTCTCGGTCCGTCCCATAGACCCCAATGCCGCACCGCTTGCCATTGTGGCTGCCGTACCTGCTCTCGCCCGGTCTTTGTTTACCATGGCGGGTTGTAAACCTTACAAAGACGGCTTTTTGCTTGAGCGTAACCCCCATAAGCTTACCCGTGATGACTTTGAACAGTTTGCAAAGGAGCTCGAAGATCAAAACCGCAGTTTTCCCTATGTACTCTTTTGCACCGGGCTTGACGGACATATGCCTGAACACGCCAAACAACTCGCACGACGCTCAATGGGCCTTACCAACACCTACGTGCTTGACTGGTCTGACGAAGAGCTTCGCACCATGGAGCAGGACCTCTTTATGCGCGGGTCAAGCGCCGGCGAATATGCCTGCCCCAAGAGTTCCTGCCGCGTGTATATGCCCGGTTTGAATCTGAGCGACCCCACCCGCTCAATGTCGCATATAAGCTTTGACCGGCACGCACTTGAAGGCACACTTCCTACCAAGTTTGCCGAGACACTCGTGCGCAGATTCATACCTAACACGCCAATACCATGCATTGCCGACATGGCAAAATAACGGCTCTTCCAGCAGTGACAAGGAGGTACTATGGAAGCGAAAATCAACCTGACCAAAAGAGCAAAACTTCTGCTTGGCATAGGACTTTTGGTCGCATGTATGACAGCGGTTCTGGTGATGGCAGCCATGCCTGCCGCATATGCAGGCAACGGAGCGTTGGATTTGCTCACCAAAGGCAGCCAGCAGCAGACCGAGGGCATTGAGAGGGCGGTCTTCTCGGAAGCTGAAGACGGCTATTCTCTGTTGTACGATTCAAGCAAATATGTTGCAATACAGCAGGTGGGAGAAGATGTTTTTGTTCTGTCTGCCGACGGGAAAACCTTTGACGAGACATCTGCAAGCTACTTTATGGTTGGCTTCTATCCTTCGAGCGAGACCATGCCTACTCATGAAGTGCTTGCAAAAGACCTGCGCGAGATTCAGGAAAGCTTTCCTAACAGCGAGATTGAGATCATTGGCGAAGAAGTAGGCATTAGCATCGCCGGTGTGCACATGGAGGCAACCGCTCTCTATGTTGATGACCAGTTTTTTATGATCGCTGTTGAAAACCGCGGCGACACGGTTGCGTACTGGTACATTATTGGTTCGGACGAGGATACCGGCGCAATCATGGAGGGTCTTACCGAGGCTGTTGCAACCTTTAAGCCAAGCGCCGACTACTTTAATGACACGTCTGTCATTGTAACCGACGCTTCTCTTCTCGAAACCCGCCCCGTTCAGGAGACCGTAATTACGCAGGAGCCTGCCAAACCGTCCAAGACCGGTGCGGGCAAAGACGCCTTCTCCAAGCTTGGCGATGACCAGACTCCAACTCAGGAACCCACTACATCAACAGAGCAATATACTCTTGAAGCGGTTCAATACACCGACGGCTGGTCTTTTACCATTAATGTTCCCAAAGGCTGGACGGTAAAACACTCCGGTTACGGCGAAAGCGCCCTCATAGAGGCATATGATCCCCAGAACCCCGCGTATCGCATGAGCTATTATTCAAACCAAAATCTTCCCGGTTCTCAGCTCACCGCGAGCCTCATTGGGTTCCCGTTCATTATGGAATCAGGCACCTTGGAAGCATACATCAACCTGCTCCCTGATATTGGTGTGTATGCAGATGAGCAAGGTTATGAAGGCATGCCCGGCTCCATAAGGCTTGTCTCGGCCAAGGTAACCGAGATCGATCCTATTACGTCGATCACTGATTTTTATAACGCTCTTGGTATGGGATACCTGATAAGCGACGAGTCTGTGGTACGTGCAGATATTGTTTTTGATGACGGCAAGAATACCAAGGCAGAAGGCATCTGGTATGGCGCTGTTTTGGCTGAAAGCTTTGGTTCTTTTGTAAACTATGATGTCATTACCATCTACGGTGTGACTGCACCGCAAGGTGAGCTTGACGCATTGGTAACCGCGCTCGCAAACAGCGGATGCCTTGGAAGCTTTGCATTTACAGATGCATATGTTAAGACGCACGAAGACACCTCAAGCGATATCTCCCAGCTCATCATAGATACCTATAACGACCAGCAAGCAACTCAAGAAAGAATCTTCCAGGCTTGGGATGACTATATTCGCAGCTAGAATTGCCAGTCAATAATAAGACAGGGGTCTTGCCCCTGTCTTATTATTAAGGAGCAAAAGGAGGCGGCATATTGTTAAAACGGATTCCGATATTTAACATTCTTGTTGTGATTGTTTTTGCGCTTGTTATTGGGCTGATTGTCTTTATAGTCTGGGCGCTTATGCTGCGTACCGAGTACAAAGATACTGCCTTTGAGATAAATAAGGCGTTCCTCACAGACAGCAGTGTCACTATAATACGAGGAGAAGAATCTTTCCCTGTGTCTACGGATGACGCTGAGTATTACAATATGTTCTTGCTGGATAATAATACTGTGGTATTCAGCAAAGATGTCGTGCCTGTAACCGATGATACCATCACGATTGATTTTGGAGAAGAACAGCTGTCATTCACAGGCTATGACGACGGAAGCGCAACAGCCATTCTCTGGAAAACCCAGGAGAATCAAAAACACTTTATTGTGAGAAGCGCAATAACTTTTAGACAGCTTTCTGCCTACTATAAAAACATTGAGCGGAATCACAAAGCCTGACAAAAGGTCCGTCCTTTTGTCAGACGAATGAGTTAAGAGTGCCGTCTTTGTAACTCATTCAAAAGAAAGAGAAAGGATAAAGACATGGATTTTAGCGATCTCACACCCGAGCAAATTGAAAAAGCAAAAGCATGCAAGAGCGTCGAAGAACTTATTAATCTTGCCAAGGAAGAAGGCTTAGAGCTCAGTGACGAGCAACTTGAAGCCATCTCCGGCAGCGAAGAATGGTACGAACCATGTAAGAAATATACTTGCTATTGGTTTTACTAGTATAAAACCTGACAAGATTTGAAAACCTGACAGAAGGACGGACCTTTTGTCAGGTTTTCAAAACAAATGAAAGGATAAAAACATGGATTTTAGTGATCTTACTCCCGAGCAAATTGAAAAGGCAAAGGAATGCAAGAGCGCCGATGAGCTGGTTGCCCTTGCACAGGAGGAAGGTATAGAACTGAGCGACGAACAGCTCGAAGCTTTCTCCGGCGGCGAAAATTGGAAAGATAAATGTATGCTTTTGAGTTGTTATCTGTTTGGCTGATATTCTGCTATCTCTAGAACAGGCCTTCTTCCAGGAGGTAGGTTAGGGCTTTGGGGTTTACGCCGGGGTAGTGAGTTAGCCAGGTTCTTGCGAAGGTGAGAATGTCTATACCCCGGTCCTGCTCGTCTGGGGATTGTTCCAGAGCACAAATTGCATCAAACTTCATTCCTAAGAGGGCTTTGCACCACATGAGGCGCGGAGCAGGTTCAAGCGTGTCAAGAGACGTACAACAGTCTTCGCATACCACTCCGCCATCTAAAAACGAGAAACCCTGGCTGGTGTCTTCACGTAGTTCAACATTTGCGCCACAGCGCACGCAAACATCGAAACTTGGCTTGTAGCCTTGCAAGGCGCTTGACTTGAGAATATACGCCGCAGCTATAAGCGGCAGGAGCGTGAGCCGGGCCGTACCAATACTGTCGAGAACCGTTGTGGTAAGCGGGAGCAAAAGCTCGTGGCACTCTCCTTCTGCAGTGAGTGCATAAGCGATGTCAAGCACAGCCTCGGTCATAGCCGCCCGCTCGTACTCTAAGGCAACCTTTGAGCGCGAAACAAGCAGGGTACTCTCGGTAATAATGTCGAGGCTCTTCCCTTTGTGCAGCAAAAACTCAGCCTCATTCCCTAAGTTGGCAATCCCTGCCAACTTAGATGAAGGCTTACGGGCGCCTTTAGCCACCGCCCGAACCTGATGCGCACCGTCAGTAAGAAGCGTCAAAATCAAATCCTGCTCCCCCAGCTTAGTCCGCCTCAGCACAACCCCTCTGACCTTATAATCTCCCTGATTACTCATACCACCACTTTTCTGGTTGTTCTTGGGATGGTTCTCAGACTGAGACAATACCCTCCGTCCCCGTTGTCTCTACCCTCCACATTCCGTCCTGAGCGTTTTTATAAGGCGAGAGCGAAGGATGGTATGTGTATCCGCCCCCTTTCTTATATCTATTACCTTATTTATAAAAATAATCCCTATGCGCCTTCTCCGTAGCCAAAGCGTCGTATTTGGGCGGCGTCGGTGCGCCAGCCTGGTTTTACTTTGACGTTGAGGTCCAGGTAGACCTGGTTGCCCAGGAGACGCTGGAGGTCTTCTCGGGCTTGCATGCCTATGCGTTTTATCATTTTGCCGCCGGAGCCTATGATAATACCTTTTTGGCCTTCGCGCTCTACGTAGATGGTTGCCCGGATGCTTGAGAGATCGCGCTTCTCGTCATAGTTGGTTGAATCTACAATGACGCCTACCGAGTGCGGAACCTCATCGCGGGTGTTGAGAAGTACTTTTTCGCGAATAAACTCGGCAACAAGCACTTCTACGGGCTGGTCTGTCTGCATCTCGGGCGGGAACCATTGGGGACCCTCGGGTAAGTGTTCGGCAACAATCCTGATAAAGGTATCAACATTAAAACCTTCTGTTGCCGAGAGAACCAGTACGTCATCAAACTTGCAGTATTGCATCATGCGGTCAATCTGGGTTTGCGCATGCTCCTGGTTTATGATGTCTGCTTTTGAGATAACCAGCAGCTTAAACGCGTGAGCCTCGGCAACGTGCTGGGCCACCCATTCATCGCCGCGTCCTGCCTCGGCAGAACCGTCAACTATCATCGCGACCACATCAACGTCTTTAAGTGCGTTAAGCGCCGAGACGTTGAGTTCTTCGCCAAGGGCGTCGACCGGTTTGTGGAGGCCCGGCGTGTCCAAAAGGACCATCTGCATGCACGGCTCGTTATAAATGGCGCTAATGCGGTTGCGCGTTGTTTGCGCGGTGGGAGACGTGATCACAACCTTCTCACCCACAATGGCGTTCACAAGGGTCGATTTGCCGGCGTTGGGTCGCCCCACCAAGGCAACAAAGCCGCTCTTAAACGGACCTTCATAAACCGGCTCGCGCACAGGCGTTTCGCGCTGAGGAAACTCTATATAGTCCTCGTATTCATCGTCTTCGTACTCATCATATGACGACATAGCACATCTCCCGTCCCTTTTATAACAGTTTTATTCCGGCATTGATATAAACAACCAATCCCACAACCGCCGCGGTTGCAGACATTATTATAACCGCTGCCGCGGCAATGTCTTTGGCCTTTTTTGCGAGAGGGTGTTCTGTGGGCGAAGCGACATCTACCGCAGCTTCAATGGCGGTGTTCATGAGCTCGGCACAGAGCACGCTGCCTATCAAAAAGAGTATGATTGCCCAGCTCAGAGCATCTAGGCGCAAAACTACACCAGCGATTACAGCACACAGGCCCACGCCAAGCATCACTTTGATGTTGCGCTCGGTAAGTATCGCCTCTTTTAAACCGCTTAATGCATATCCAAACGACTCAATAAAGCCGGGATGCTTCCCATTGGGCATCAACGGTTGGCCGCCGTTCCCTCGGCTGCATGGTTCACGGTAGGACCAATATTGAGCTCGTTAATTTCGGCGTCGGTTGTACCTCTCAGGTATTTGAGCTCGAGGACCTCCATCTCGGTAGCTTCCAGCTCGTCTTCATGGTCATAGCCCATCAAATGCAAAGCGGCATGTACCAAAAGGAGACGCGCCTCATCTGCAATGGTGTTGCCGTACTGGGGCGCCTGAGCCTCTATGATCTCCGGGCAAAGCACAATGTCACCGAGCATAAAGACGTTGGCTCCGTCCTCCTCGGACTCGTCATCACAATAGTCTTCGCCGTCTTCATCTTCCTCGTCGAGAAACTCCTCTTCATACTCCCAGTCATCCGGATCATCAATGTTAAACGAAAGGACATCTGTGGGAGCATCTACGCCGCGCCACTCGCGATTGAGTTTGTGAATGGTCTCCACGTCTACAAAACTCACCGAGACCTCCGCAGGCGTTATGCACTCCTCGCCCTCGAGCACGGTTTTTATGAGCATGTCTATTTGGTCAACACTGAGCATTGTCTGGTCAACCTGATCATCAATCTCTATACGAATCGCTGCCGCCATATCGCAAGAACCGTCCTTCTGATATCTAATGGCTTAACTTATACTTTGCGCCGCGTCGTATGCTGCCACAATTTTTGCGACAAGGCTGTGGCGCACTACATCTGAACCGGTTAATTCTACAAAGGCAATTCCTTCTATGCCGCTCAGGACCTTGCTGATGCCCGACAGCGAGGACTTGCCTTGCGGGAGGTCTGTTTAAGTGAGGTCTCCCGTTACTACAAACGTACTCCCAAATCCCAGGCGTGTGAGGAACATCTTCATTTGTTCCGCCGTGGTGTTTTGGGCTTCGTCTAAAATCACAAAGCAATCATTAAGCGTCCGGCCACGCATGAACGCGAGGGGCGCAATCTCAATAATACCCTGTTCAAGAAGGGTGTTCGCGTTCTCCATGCTCGTCATGTCAAACAGCGCGTCATAAAGCGGGCGCACATAGGGATCAACTTTTTCTTCGAGCGTACCGGGCAAAAAGCCAAGGCTCTCGCCTGCCTCTACCACGGGGCGGGTCAGTACAATGCGTCCCACTTCTTTGCGCTTGAGCGCGGCAACCGCACAAGCCATTGCGAGGTAGGTTTTGCCGGTGCCGGCGGGTCCAATGCCAAACGTGATGGTATTCTTGCGAATAGCGTCAACATAACGCTTTTGTCCTGCGGTTTTGGGCCTTATCGCTTTGCCGCGGTAGGTAAGAAGAATATCGTCGCGCAAAGCGCTTGGAGCGAGCGTCCCCTCGTGAAGCAGGTCAATGGTGGATTCCACATAAGCGAGGTCAGGCTGAGTTCCTGATTGCGCAAGCTTAATCATGTCCGAAAAAAGCGTGGTGAGCATCTGGACTTCTACCGCCGAGCCCGTGAGCTTGATGCTGTCTCCGCGCACGTTAATGCTTGCATCAAAGCGCGACTCAACCGCACGCAAAAGCTCGTCACCAACACCGGTAATGGTGCTCATGGCGAGCGTTGAGGGAACTGTTAACTTAATCTGAGTGAGGTCAGATTCACTCTGAGAAATACTGTTGGATGCTGCCACCATAACTACTCACTGGCTCCAACGTAGCCGTTGGGGTTCGCACTCTGCCAGCGCCATACGTCCTCGCACATATCTTTGAGGGTGTATTGTGCTTCCCAACCCATAAGCTCCTTTGCGCGCGCCGCATCACAGTACAACTCGGCAACATCGCCCGGACGGCGCGGAACAATGTTATAGGGAAGCTCGCGACCGCATGCCTCGCCAAAGGCTTTAACAACCTCGAGCACGCTGTATCCGTTGCCGGTACCCAGGTTAAACACGTGTACACCGGTCTTGCCGCGCATATAATCGAGCGCCGCAACATGGCCCCGCGCGAGGTCAACCACATGAATATAGTCGCGAATACCGGTGCCGTCAGGAGTGGGGTAATCATTGCCAAACACTCTGACACTTTCGATCTGACCCACGGCGACCTTAGCCACATACGGAACCAAATTATTGGGAATGCCTTTGGGATCTTCTCCAATAAGCCCGCTTGGATGCGCACCAATGGGATTAAAGTAGCGCAGGAGCATAACGTTCCAGTTAGGGTATGCTTTTTGAACGTCGCGGAGCATCTGCTCGTTAATGAGCTTGGAGCGGCCGTAGGGATTTGTGGGCTCTTTGAGCGGGGATTCCTCGGTTACCGGTACAGAATCGGGCTCACCGTAGACCGTTGCACTTGACGAGAAAACAAAGCTCGATACTCCGTGATCGCGCATCGCACGCACAAGCTCAAGGGTGCCGCCGAGGTTGTTCTGATAATACTCAACAGGCTTTTGAACACTCTCGCCCACTGCTTTAAATGCAGCAAAGTGAATAACCGCCTCAATGGGATGCGTCTCAAAGATCGAGTCAAGGAGCTTAGCGTCTTTTACGTCACCTTGATAAAACGCCACAAGCTTTTTGCCGGTGATTTTCTCGACACGCTTAAGAGCAACTTCACTCGAATTCGAAAGGTCATCAATAACTACCGCCTCATACCCCTCGTTGAGAAGCTCTACCAGGGTATGGCTTCCAATATAGCCTGCTCCCCCGGTTACTAAAATGCATCCCTTAGACTGCTGCAATGTTACCTCCGTTATGTTGAGAATTGAAACTATGCGCGTGCTGCGCAATACTCGGCAAACGTCTGGGCCACCTTGTCCTTCTCAGACAGAATAGGTTCACCGTCAAGGGCGGGCCACTTGATTGCCAAATCTTTATCAAATAGTAAAATACCGCCCTCGTCATTGGGATGATACACATCATCGCACTTGTACGAGAAAATCGCAGTATCAGTGAGGACAGCGAACCCGTGCGCAAAACCGCGCGGGATAAAGAGCTGACGGTGGTTGTCTTCACTCAGGAGCTCGCCCACCCATTCGCCAAACGTGGGGCTTTCTTTGCGCAGGTCAACGCCTACGTCATAAACAGCTCCGCGCGTGCAGCGCACAAGCTTGGCCTGCGGGTGGTTAATTTGAAAATGCAGCCCGCGCATAACGTTCTTGGTTGAGAAAGACTCGTTGTCCTGGACAAAGTGGGTATCGATGCCTGCCTCGTGGTACTCGGGCTCTTTGTAGGTCTCGGCAAACCAACCGCGCGAGTCGCCAAAATGCTTGGCGTCTATGCAGAACGCTCCGGCAGTGCGGAGCTCGGTGAAGATAAAATTGCTCATGAGAGCACCTCGCGGTTCTTATACATGCGCTCGTAGTAGGACTGGTATTGCCCGCTTGTGACGTTGTCAATCCATGCCTGGTGCGTACGATACCAATCGAGCGTCTTAATAATGCCCACTTCAAAGGGGGTCTCGGGCTGCCAGCCCAGGTCACGGCCAATCTTGGTGGGGTCAATGCCGTAGCGGCGGTCATGACCGAGGCGGTCTGTCACATGCTCTATGAGACTTGCATCAACAGTTGTATCAATGTTGTTGTGGACATACTGGATAACCTGCTCAACAATGTGAATATTGGTGCGCTCGTTGTGACCGCCAATATTGTAGACCTCGCCAACCGGCGCCTCATTAAGCACCAGGTCAATAGCGCGGCAGTGGTCTTCAACATAGAGCCAGTCGCGAATATTCATGCCGTCGCCGTAAACGGGAAGCTTCACATGGTTGCAGGCGTTGTGGAACATGAGAGGGATGAGCTTCTCGGGGAACTGGAAGGGACCGTAGTTGTTGGAGCAGCGGGTAATGTTCACCGGCATGCCGTAGGTTTCGTGGTACGCCTTCACAAAGAGGTCGGCCGAAGCTTTTGAGGCCGAGTACGGGCTCCTGGGCGCAAGCGGAGTGTCTTCTCTAAAGAGAACGCTCTTGTCATCCTCAGGCAGAGAACCGTAGACTTCATCTGTAGAAACCTGCAGGAACTTATGATCGCCGTAACCTGAGGATGTCTTCCAGGCGTCGCGGCAGACGTCGAGAAGGGTCTGGGTGCCCGCAACATTGGTCTGGCAGAAAATGCCGGGATCAACAATTGAACGGTCTACGTGGCTCTCAGCCGCAAAGTTTACGACAAAATCAGGCTTGTAGGCATCTATGGCCTGAGCCATCGCGGTGCGGTCACAGATGTCTGCCTGAATAAAGATGTGACGCTCGTCATCGAGAACGCTCGCGAGATTCTCGAGGTTGCCTGCATAGGTGAGCTTGTCAACGTTCACAATACGCACGTCAGGGTAAGTATTCAGAATATGGAGCACAAAGTTTGAACCAATAAATCCTGCTCCGCCTGTTACAAAATATGTCTTCACTCGTGTCCTCTCAAACTGAGTTCAATTGGTGTTACTCGAGGCTTCCCCTTGAGGGAAAGCTGTCGCCACAATATCAGTCTCCTCGCTGGTCAAAGGAGATTCGCCTGGCTAATACTTTTTTTAGGTGCTCTCCGTACGGGCTCTTACCGTATTTTGTTGCCTGCTCCTCAAGTTTCGCAATGTCTATCCAGCCGTTGTAATAGGCGATTTCCTCTATAACGGCTATAGCAAGACCCTGGGTCTTCTCAACCGCGCGCACAAACTCGCCCGCTGCAAAGAGAGACTCCATGGTGCCGGTATCAAGCCAGGCATAACCGCGGCCGAGCGTAATAACGTCGAGCGTGCCGTCCTCGAGATACATCTTGTTGAGGTCGGTAATCTCGCACTCGCCTCTCGGCGACGGCTTAACCTGCTTTGCGAACTCACAGACCCTGTTGTCATAGAAATACAGGCCGGTGACCGCGTAGTTAGACTTGGGATGCGCGGGCTTCTCCTCCAGAGAAATGGCTTTGCCTGCCTCGTCGAACTCAACCACGCCAAAGCGCTCGGGATCATCTACATAATAGCCAAAAACGGTAGCTCCTTTGGTCTTTTGAGCTGCAGCTTGGATATGCCTCGAGAGCCCGTTGCCATAGAAAATGTTGTCGCCCAAAATGAGTGCGCAGGGGTCGCCCGCCACAAAGTCTTCGCCAATGACAAACGCCTTCGCAAGGCCGTCGGGCTTTGGCTGCACCGCATAAGAAAGGCTGATGCCGTAGTTGGACCCGTCGCCCAGAAGGCTCTGGAAATTGGGCATGTCGTGAGGGGTCGCGATAATGAGAATGTCCCTGATTCCCGCAAGCATGAGTGTAGAAAGCGGATAATAAACCATGGGCTTGTCGTATACCGGCAAGAGTTGTTTGGAAGTCACTGCGGTAAGCGGGTAAAGCCGGGTCCCCGAACCGCCTGCTAAAATAATACCTTTCATGAGTGCATCCCTTCAAAATAGCCGCAAAGAGATAATTGATAGCACTATATCATATATCGCACCAGTTACCGAGCGAAGTACATAATTTCTCATTCCATCAAAACAGAAGCGACGAGAAGATCACATCATTCGATAACATGGGGGGTGGCTCTCGCCTCATCCGTTGGGATGCGCAAAAACCACCCCGCGTACAGAAATCTCTCTTTCATGACAACTCAAATGCGTTTGAGTTGTCAATTTAGAAGGACAAGAATGTTTGGCCGAGAATAACTCGCAGGTCAGAATGCCAGAGCTTCTCGGACTCTCAAAGCAAAGCTATAAAACAGACAACACAAACGCATTTGAGTTGTCATAAAAGAGAGATTTCTGTACGCGGGGTGTCAACAGAAGGACGGTTTGTATGACACTGACCTGTCCCCTTTCGTAGAAAAGATGTTTAAGAAGACTCACGACTCGGCCGGTTGCATGAGCACGCTTCTATAAAGATAACCCACTCGCCTATGATATCGCACCGTATGAATTTTCCCGGTATGGGTCACGCGCCGGAAAAACGGGACTTCCTGTAATCTTATTATTTGGGCAATCCATAAAAGCCTGCCAGATTATCTGGGACAAAACACAAAAGATGAGGAGGAACTATGCAGGTATCCGAACTCGACAGAAGGAGTTTTCTTAAGGGAGCTGCCATGGCCGGAGCAGCCGCAAGTGCAGTCGCGTGCGGTACGGAAGTTGCATCAGTCCTGGCAGAAGAAGCTATAGATCAGGAAGATTTCGAAGAAACACCTGAAGCGGAGTGTGTATTTGTAACAGACGTAGGAGAAATCCATATTCTTTTGCCCGACGATAATGATACCTGGGTAATCATTCAGGACCCATCCTCCTGGTTTGCCATAAGTGACGGAAAAGATCTGATCACGGTGGATTATTATTCCGATCAGGAACCGCCAACAGAAGAAGATATCGATGACGAACACTATGTAGAAGTAGTCCAGGAGCAGTTTGATCTGAACGAGGGTACCTTTTTGGTTACCGGATATGTGAGTAGTCAAGAAGATACAGAAGCGATTCAGGAATCCGTGAGCAGCTTTCAGCTTTTGTCAACTGAAGCATACGATATCAGTGAACTTGATGTTACCGGTTATTGCATAGCAGATGACGGAGCCAATGTATGGGCAGAACCATCAACTGATGCAGACATCATCGGAGAAGTAGGTCTTCTGGAAGCAATCCCTGTTTTTGGTATCGTAGAAATGGATGGGGCCTTCTCCGGCTGGCTCTGTGTAGATTACTACGGACAGACCGGATACGTCTGGGGTGACTTCTTTAGCAGTATTGATCCGGAAGCAGATTTTGAAGATGAAGATCCGGATGCGGTGGATGAAGAGCAGAATGATAATCGGTTCCAATTCCTTTTACATAATAGTGGATGGTATGTTGCCAGGTTGTGCGTTTACACAAAAGATAGAGGCGGCAATGAAAATACGGATTATACCGACTCTATTACCATTGGACAGACCAAAGACCTCTGGGTGTCAATCATTGAGAATTATACGGTGGAGACAAAAGTTACCATAGAGTTCTGGTATCTTGGATGGAAAGATATTGGCACTGATAATTATGATGATCTTGATCACGACACGTCTAAACTGCTTGGAGTAGTCGCTAACTGCTCAGGGACTATTTTCCATCCACAATACCTCACTGAAATAATGTATAAATAGCAGGAGACGCCCTGTTCCACGACGCACTTTCCCCACTTTTCTTCTGCCAACCTGCTTCTGCCGAGAAGCCCTTGGGTGCTTATCTTGGACTCTCCATCGTGCCGGCAGGATGTGCAAACGGGCAGTGCCATAAAGATACGTTTTTTCTCATCTCAGCACAAAGAAAAGCCCACAAGATCAGAACTTGTGGGCTCGATGGCAACCTGACAAAAGGTGCGTCCTTGTGTCAGAACATGACATAAGGACGCACCTTTTGTCAGGTTATGACTTACGTCTCTTGAAGATTAGGACAGACAGAGTAAGACAGATTACAGAGATAGCTACAAGAGCGAGGGCTGATGTGGCCGAGAAGGTCTCATCTCCTGTCTTGGGGATCGAAGGCGTTGGAGTCGGAGTGGGTGTAGGAGTCGGGGCTGGCGGCTGGTTTTGTTGCCAGACGGCGGTGAAGGTGT
>JAFWFL010000017.1 GCA_017515595.1 Coriobacteriales bacterium | reverse complement strand
TGTCCCCCGACTCGCTGTCTTTGGCACATGCCGAATTAATACATGATCGTCCTAATGTTTACCTTTATTTACTTGCACTTTTCCTATTAAATCGCTATGTTTTGGTACGGATCATTAATTCTGTAGTTTTCTTGAACCGAGGTCATGTTTTCTGCAGACGGTAGATGTTTAATTGCCAATTGTTTAACAACTTATTAATATTTAATCTTACGGATAAAAGAGAGTATCCGTATTTGTAAAGGGTGGCGCCATACCGGTTGCTACCGCAAATCATGGAGGGAGAATTTATGAAGGATTCTACACTGTCCCGCCGCACGTTTGTGAAGGGAGCTGCGCTCGCAGGCTTGTGCGCCGCGGTTTCGGGCAATACGCTTTTTAGCGCGGCGTCGGCTGAAGAAGCTGCTGGTCTGCCCGCACCTGAGCCTCTGCCTGAGGATCAAATCACCTGGGGTCACTGCGCCATTAACTGCCCCGGCCGCTGTGCTCTTAAAATTCACACCCGTGATGGCGAGCTCGTGCAGGTCGAGACTTACTCAATTGGCGAAGATGACGAGAATCTCGTGCAGCCCCGTTGCTGCTTGCGTGGCCGCGCATACCGCGCCTGGGCTAACGATCCTGACCGTCTGAGCTATCCTATGAAGCGCGTCGGACCTCGTGGTACCACTCAGTTCGAGCGCTGCAGCTGGGATGAGGCTATTGACCTTATCGCTTCTAATTATGCACGTATTCTCCAGGAGTATGGTCCTGAGGCAGTATATGTAAACTACGCTTCCGGTTCATCTTCTGCAACAAGCCGTCCGTTCAACCGTCTTGCCAACCTCTTTGGTGGCTACATTGGTTATTACGGCAGCTATTCAACCGCTCAGATCAGCTGGATCACCCCTTATGTATGGGGTGGCGCAGGCGCTTCTACCATCCAGGCCGCTGCTGACTCTGACCTTATTCTTATGTTTGGTACAAGCCCTGTTGAGACCCGTCAGGGCGGCGCTGTTTCACACGGCGACTATGTACGTATGCGCAACCAGACCATGGGCAAGATTTACGTTATTGACCCGCGTCAGAACGACTCTGTTGCCGGCCACAGCGATGAGTGGCTTCCTATCAACCCCGGCACGGACGCCGCATTTGTAAGCGCCATCATTCATGAGTTCATTGTCAACGGCTGGCAAAACCAGGAGTTCCTCGACAAGTACACCGTGGGCTTTGACGAGGAGCATATGCCCGAGAGCGCTCAGGGCCAGAACAAGTCCTATACCGCTTACATCATGGGCCTGGGTTATGACATGGTCGAGAAGACCCCCGAGTGGGCACAGCCCATCTGCGGCATTGCTGCCGATAAGATCCGCAGTATCGCCGAGGAAATCCACAACGCCAAGGCTCTCTTTGTTGACCAGGGCTGGGGTCCGCAGCGCCGCAGCAACGGTGAGATGACCGCTATGGCTATCACCATGCTCCCGGTAGTTACCGGTATGCTCGGCAAGCCCGGAACCTCAAACGGCACCCGCGAAGGCAGCTACTCCATTGGACATCAGTCCATCGCTGCAGGCAGCAACCCCATTGGCACCAAGATCTCCTGCTTCAACATGGTCCATGCCATTGATCACGGTACCGAGATGACCGAGTATCATGACGGCGTAACCGGTGCCGAGAAGCTCAACCAGAACCTTAAGTTCGTCTTCAACTACGGCGGCAACTGCATTACCAACCAGAATGGCGACATCAACTGGATTCACGACGTTATGTCAGACGAGACCAAGTGCGAGTTCGTAGCCGGCGTCGACGTGAGCATGTGCGACAGCGCCAAGTACTTTGACGTACTCCTGCCCGACACCTTCCGCTTCGAGCAAATGTCAATGATTGGTACCGGCGGCTCCAATGCCTACTTCTTCCTCACCAAGCGTCCTTATGAGAACAAGTTTGAGCGCAGCACCAGCTTTGATATGGCCGAGGCAATCGCCCGCAAGACCGGCGAGTACCTGGGCATGGAAGAGGACATGGGTCTCAAGTTTACCGAAGGCAAGACTCAGGAAGAAATGATTCACGCGCTCTTTGACAAAACCCGCGAGAGATATCCTCAGCTTCCCGAGTGGGACGAAATGCTCGAGATGGGCGTCTTTACCGAGGCTAATCCCAAGGGTGCCAACATTAGCTGCCAGGCCTTTGTTGAGGATCCTGAGGCTCATCCGCTCAACACTCCGTCAGGCAAGATCGAGATTTATTCCGAGAAGCTTGATACCTGGATTCAGAATCACTATGTTGCCGAAGATGACTTCTGCGCTCCCGTTCCGGTTTATGCCAAGGAATGGTACGGCATTGAGACCACAACCGAGGAATACCCGCTTGTTCTCAGCGACTTCCATTATCGCGCACGTATCCACTCTTCATGGGGCAAGGTAGATATTCTCCGCGAGCTCAACCCGCAAGAACTCTGGATCAACCCCATTGATGCTGAGGCACGTGGCATTATGACAGGCGAACAGGTTCGCGTTACCAACCAGTTTGGTACCATGCAGCTTGTCGCAAAGGTTACCCCGCGTATTATCCCCGGTGTTGTTGGTTGCGGCCAGGGTGCTTGGCACAATGCCGACATGTACAATGACCCCGAGCGCATTGACTACGGCGGATGCTCCAACACCCTTGCGACCCACCGCGGTTCACCCTTTGCTCAGGGCAACCCGCAGCACACCAACATCTGCCAGGTCTATAAGGCTTAAGCAGCGCCTTGGATAAAAGAAGGAGAACAACACTATGGCACAAAAAGCTTTCTTCTATGATATGACTCGCTGCACCGGCTGCAAGACCTGTGTGTTTGCGTGCAAAGATAAAAATGATCTCGATCTTGGCAAAAAGTTCCGTACCGTGTACGAAATTGCCGGAGGCGAGACCACTCGTGACGAGAGCGGTGTTATCAACACCACCTGTATTAGCTATTATATCTCAATCGCCTGCGCTCATTGCGACAACCCGGCTTGTGTTACTGCTTGCCCAACCGGCGCTATGCAAAAAGAAAAAGAGACCGGCATTGTGCGCAATAACCCCGAAACCTGCATTGGCTGCGGTGCCTGCGTTGAGGCCTGCCCCTATGGCGCGCCTATTATTGACGCTGACCTTGGCATCGCCCGCAAGTGCGACGGCTGCCGCGACTACATTGAGGCCGGTATGACCCCTGTTTGCGTAGCCGCTTGCCCGGCTTTGGCTCTGCGCTTTGGCGACGTAGAAGAGATGAGCGCCCTTGGCGAGCGCATCAGCGTAGCTCCGCTGCCTGATGCTGAAGTCACCGGCCCCAATATCTACGTCAAGCCCTGCCGCGATGCTCAACCTGCCGGCAGCGACGCCGTAGCCGTTATCAACCCGCTCGAGATTGAGCTTGGTTGGTACGAACCGTTCAAAGACTTGGTATAAGAGTCTGTTTAGAAAAGGTGACAGGGGGACGGTTCTCGTGTCACCTTTTCTCAAAATATGATATAAATTCATGTGTGTAATTCAGTGAAAAGGTGACACGAGAACCGTCCCCCTGTCACCTTTTCTTTTTTGCGAAAGGACAGGTATGGCAGAGCATACGCAAGATGAATTGGCGGCGGTGGGTTTTGTGGGGAGCGCACTTGCTCCCTTCTTTTTGGAAGACCCGCGTACCGGCTCGGCAGGAGAGGCATATGCTGCCATAAGTGCAATGAATGCCCAGGAAGCTGCAGAACAGTGGCCGTTTGTAGAGAGCGAAGAAGCGCTCAAAGATATTAAACTTATGCAAACAGGTCTTGCTGACGGAGGTGCCTCCGGCGACCCTGTAACCTGGGAATACCGTCGTCTTTTTATTGGTCCTGCTCGCAAACCATGCCCTCCGTGGGGCAGCGTCTATATGGACCACGAGATGGTTGTCTTTGGCGAAACCACTTTGGAACTGCGCAGCTGGATGCGTCAAAACCATATTCGGCGCGAATGTGACGAGAAAACCCCCGAGGATCACATTGGCCTTATGCTCGCCCTCATGAGCTTTATAGCCGAGAATCGCCCCGAGCTTCTCGACGAGTTCCTCCAAACGTACCTCTTTACCTGGAGCACTCACTATCTTGACGAGCTCGAAGAATTCTCAGAACAAAGCTTCTTTACCGGCCTGGCCCGCCTTACCCGAGCAACCCTCGAAGGCATCCAAAAAGCATTTGGCATAAAGGTAACCTATCCAAAATACTACCGCTAAGCCCACCAGAACCAGACAAAAGGACGCACCTTTTGTCTGGTTCATGCTTCTGCAATAATATATCGGCTAATACCGGTGATACGTTCGATTTGTCTAATTGATAACCCTGCTTGTTTTAATGAACACAGCAGGGTATCTCTTTTTGGCTTTCCAAGAGTTTTAATATCATGTGGGAGTATTTCGCCACAAATCTCTTTAACTAAACAATTCGCTTCTTCCTGAGTCAAACGACTTTTGCTCAGTGTAATATCATCTGCGAGGTCTTTCTTGGCAATATGCTCATCATGAAACTGTATAAATAGAGCTCTGCTGCCAAACATTTGTAATATAAGTTCTGTGTTTGTGATACCTTCTCTTTCTGAAAGGTATTCTCGGTAGCTTGACCATCTGTACTGCCTAAAATCAGTCATTGTTATTTCATCGGGATTCTGGTGAATATAGCGTACGGTAGTCAGAAGCTGCTCATCTGATTCTATGGGTTCGCTAAAAAAACGTCCTTGAAAAAGATGCCCGGAACGGCTGTATTTTGTGTTGTAGTACATTGCATAGCCTGTTAATAGCTTGCGCATGAGCGTGGAGATATTGCCGAGAATCCCGTGAAGGAGAAGGTGTATATGATTATCCATAAAACACCAGGCTATTACTACGCACTGCGTCTCGGCTTTATACTGCAAGAGTGCTTCTTTTAACTTTTGCTTATCAGCCTCACACTCAAACAACAGCTGTCTCCCAACGCCGCGTGTAGTTACGTGGTAATAATCTGATGAACTCTGCCTGCGTATAACATAGGTCATAATAAACCTCCCCTAATAACCGAGTACCTGACAAAAGGTGCGTCCTTTTGTCAGGTACTCAAACCGTTGTGAGGTAACATATGCTTATTAAGGACAGCATGTGTTGTTAGATTAGTGTTAGATTTTCAAAATACCTTACAGAAATCTAACACACGAGCTCAAATGTGCTCTTATTATGTATCAAAGGATGTCTTCCAAAAATAAATCATAAAACCTGACAAGAGGTGCGTCCTCCCTATTCCAAGTAGGGGACCAGACGCTCGATGCACATCTGGCCCCCATCACTAACCTTGAATTTATTCAACCATGATTTTACGCACGGCCTAAAGCATGACGCACTGCAGTACAGCCAGAATTTACATTATTGGCATTACAGCCACCAGCGATATTCATGGTATAGACATTTGCCCAAAGCATGGCCCCCTCTACGCCAACTACATAGAGTCCTTCAATGGGATTGTTCTCTTTGTCAAGCGCTTGGAAGCATTTGAAAGAAGAAGGTTTGAAGAGCAGCGTCAAAGACGGGAGAGATATAAAACACAAGAACAAGATGGTTTGCTCTACGATATTTTAGAAGCAACCGACATAGAGTATTAAATTGCATTTTACAAAATGGTCTCGTTAAAAACACTGTTTCTGGTCCTCTGGTCCAAAAATATAAATCAGAAATTACAACCTTCAGCACTTTAACAGGTTTGTAAAAGCGTAAACCAGCTGCGTGTGCAGGATTGCAAGAAACTTGAGTTAGGTCACTATAATGTTTGCCGGATACCCTATGTCTGCCTCGACATAACTACTACACAAATAGCCATATCATTATTATAATTATTACAGCTGATTATAAAGCATATACTCCTTATAATCAGCCTTAATATAATATAAATAGCAGTTAAGGCTGGTTTTGGAGACCTCCATGACGCTTATTCCAAGCAGAAATTCTGGCCGAGAAATTCTTTGCAAGTAATAATTCCCTGGTGTAGATTGTGGTATTGTTGAAACATCCGGGCATTAAACCTGACAAAAGGTGCGTCCTTTTGTCAGGTTATCGCGCGATGGTTTGCTCGGCTGCTATGAGCTGCTCACCGAGGCGTCCGGCGAGCATATAATTTGTTGTATGGCATTCTTCTTGGCAACGCTCAAAAAAGCGAGGCATCCAGTTGACAATATGCTCCTGCCAAAAACTGTCGAAGCTGGCTTTGATTTGCTCGGCCGCTTGGGCATCATTTGTGGTGAGCGCTTGAGCAAGCTGCGTGTGCAGAATTGCAAGAAACTCGAGCTCAGTCACAATAAAGTCTGCCGGATATTCCATATCTGCATCAACATAGCCAGCGGTCTTATACCTTCGCTCGGCATCTGTAGCGGCAGGGTTAATGAAAAGACGCGATTCAGTACTCTTTTGTCCGGCATGTACCCGTTCAACATCGCAGAATACTCCCTCATAAGGCCAGATGATTGGTGCCTTGGGATGCACAAATACGCGCGTCCACTCTCGGCGGATTGTGCCAAGCGCTTCTTTGGCAGGTGTTGATGCAAGCTCACGGTGCAACTCATCAAAATCGCCTGCCAGCTTGTCTGTTGCCTCATCAGTCATTCTGAGTTCAAAAGCGATAGCGCGAAGATCATCGCCCATTGACGCCTGTTGCAGCTGGTCAATCACCTCAGCTGTGGGAGGCTGAAGCAGATATGCGACAAGTGAACACCAATCAGCAAGTGCTGTTTGTGCAACAACATCAAAGCGTTCCTCCAAGACGGGCACTGTGAATCCTCCTTTATGACCAGGCATATCGAGAAATAAGGATGAGCTTGCGCAGATCGCTACGCTGCTAAAACAATAACAGCATAATAAGGGGCGCCTGCGAATTGATGACGCAGGCGCCCCTGATAGCTGGTTTGCTAGCTCACATAGTAGCAGTTTGGTTCAGTTCCAATAGACTCGAGCAGCCGCTCGTAGTGTTTATTGGCCAGGTACTTGCTTATGTCGCTCTCAGGATCGTCGATGTCGCCCCAATGACGGGCGCGAGCAGGGCAAAGACGCATGCAAGCGGGTTCCTCGTCACGGTCAAGGCGATTCGCACATCCTGTGCACTTAACAACAGTACCGGTTTTGAATGACGCTGCGTCGGCATCGCCAACGGCAAAATCTACACTCCAAGTAGGCTCTTTTTCCAGCAAAGTGCGGACGCCGTAAGGGCAAGCGTCCAAACACGAGCCGCAGCCAATGCAAGTTTCGGCGTCGATCAATACGATGCCATCCTCTTCGCGCTTATAGGAGGCACCGGTAGGACATACCTCAACGCATGCGGGATTGTCGCAGTGCTGGCAGCTTACCGGATAGTACCGCATGTGGAGGTCATTAGGATATGTGCCGCGGGCAGAGTCCAGCGACTCGCCGCCGTCAGTACGGATAGTATCCCACCAGACGTCATTGGGCAGGTTGTTTGTCATCTTGCAGGCGACTGCACACGTGCAGCAACCAATACAGCGTGAAACATCAATAGCCATTGCAAATTTCATAGCGCACCTCCTTATGCCTTCTCAATCTGGACCAGAGCGTCAAAGAAGCAGTTGTTTGGCGTGAATGGGTTAAAGTACCTGCTTGTCAGGTTCGAGTAATGACCCTGCTTGAACTGGTCTTCTTCCCAACCCTTTGGCGCAATGACAACGCCCGGACGGGCGCCGGGATGGATAGATGCCTTAAACACAGCTTCGCCGCGGTCGTTAAAAGCACGCACATAATCTCCGTCAGCAATGCCGCGGGATTCGGCATCAATAGGATTGATGCGCAGTACAGGTTCACCGTAAAGCTCAAGAAGCCACGGCGCATGACCCCACTGAGTGTGGCATTTCATGCGGTTGCGCTCGGTGGTGTAGACCAGCGGATACTTCTCGCCCAGCGGGTTGGCCTCGAACTCGGCCACTGTCTGCGGCCATGCCTCGTGAGGCGGCATCCAATAGGGCAAGCGTGCAGCCTCAACGTCAAAGCTCTGGCCGTAGTTGATATAAGGAGCGGGCTTCTCGTAGTAGAAATTGATTTTGCCGGTAGCAGTGCGGAACGTGCCACTGCCGCCGTGGATGTAGTACGGGTCGCCACTCATGATGTCGATGTATTTTTCCTCTTTGAGACGGTCGTAGGTGATATTGGCCGCCTTGGCGCCATCATTGTTCAAGACTCCGCGCAGATAATCCTCAACAGTGAGACTAAAGTCCTCGGGGTATCCCATGGCTTGGCCCAGCATGTTGATGATTTCCAGGTCAGTCTTGCTCTCGTAGAGCGGTTCTGTAACTTTGTCTTGGAAAAGCAGGTAGGGCGAAGTCTGAGGCATGATTTCCTCGGCTTCGAACCAGTGTACTACGGGCAGCACAATATCAGCATAGTTTGCAGTGTCGCCCAAACGCATGTCAGCAACAACCACCAGGTCGAGCTCATTAAAAAGCTCAATCCAGGAGGTGCGGTCAGTCTGGTTGCCCAGCAGGTTGCTGTTCCAGATATACATACTGCGCACGTCAATTGGGTAGCCTTCGACCTCGCCGCTCCGTTTGATGTCGAGAAGTTGCGGAGAGACCACCGTGTGGCCTGATACGGCGCCTGCGGGCGTCATCGCAGCGGGGCGGACATACTTGAGCAGGCCCGCATAGGTCCAGTCATACCCACAGGTAGCACCGGGTTTTGCGATGTTTCCGGTGATGGCTGCCAGGGCGATCTGGGTAAAGTAAGCACGCTCGCCATTCACATAATGGTCAGGACCGAATCCCTGGTAAATAGTGGAAGGACCCTCGGCATAAATGCGGGCGAGTTCCTGGATAAGATCAACGGGCAGGTCGCAAAGCTCTGCGGCACGCTCTACGGTCCACTCTTTGCAAGACTCAATAAGCAGGGTGTAGGCGCAGGTCACAGCGTTGCCCTCAACTTCAAAGCTGCCTTCAAAGACGGGATCAGCGATGTCAACCAGAGTGCCCCAGTTGCCGTCAGCGTCGAGGACTACGGGCATGTCGGCAGCGCCTTCCTCAAGCTTGACACCAAGGTCGCTCTGACGAAGGAAAAGACCGTCGGCCTCCTTAACCAGATACGGGCCCACAGTAAGGCGCTTGATGGTATCAGGGTCAATCCAGCCGTTCTCGACAACAATATTGATCATTGCCATGAGCAGGGCTGTGTCAGTGGCAGGACGAATTGGCACAAACATGTCGGCCTGTGTGGCCGAGACGGTGTAGTTGGGGTCAATGACTACGAGTTTGGCGCCGGCTTCTTTGGCATCCATGATGAAATGCCAGTTCTGCGGCTGTGCAACGGCAGGGTTGGAGCCCCAAAGAACAATAACTTTGGCGTTCACGATATCGGCGATCTCGTTGGCGTTAAAGCCGTCGCCTACGCCCTCAGCGTGGATACCGGCGTGGAAGTAGCAGTTGTCATAGCAGAATTGCACGGTGCAAGCTCCGAGTTTGTCACGCAGGCGAGCGGCGGCGTTGTTTGACATAACACCAAAGTTGCCCGAGCCTGAGCAAAATGCGATGCTCTCTGGGCCAGACTCATCAATGTACTGCTTCCACTTACCGGCGATTTCTTCTGCAGCCTCTTCCCAGGTAATAGCTTCCCACTCACCTGAGCCGCGTTCGCCAACGCGGCGGATGGGGGTCTTCAGGCGGTCAGGATCATAGATGCGTTGCAGATGAGCATGTCCACGCTGGCAGATGCGCATATACTGCTCATCAGGCAGCTCTGCAGCATCAGTCGAGACAACCTTGCCGTCGCGTACGCGGATGCTTAGTGCACACCCACCAAAGCAGTTGCCGCGGCAGACACCAAAGAACTCTTGATCGTCATTGGCTGCAGCGTCAGCCTCAGCAGCCTTGAGTTTGCCGGCCGGCGCAAATGCAGCTCCTGAAAGCGCTGCAAGGCCTAAGGCTGCTGCCGAGCCTTTTATAAACGTTCTCCGGCCTATTTTGTTTCCAAGCAAAGAGACGTGGGTTTTCTCCATAGTCCCTCCTTCTCCTATTGGCTGGCGGCGTCTCTTACACCTGTCCAGCCCCTCTCTCCCTACAGGGCGTGGAATCCCTCTGGATGGGCGGCTTTCCAAGACGCACCACAACTTACCGGCTGAGCGCGCTCACGGTGCTGTCCATCTGATGAATCAGACTACCATATACTTGCAAAAATATCAATGATACGTATAGTTTTGGCAATCGAAAGATATATTTTGCCCAATACATACTGGACTTGTGCGCTTTTTCCAGATAACACCATGCAGTATAGCTATCTGAATTCTCTACATTTACACATTTGATATTTCTATCTGACTAATGTTTTGTCAGGTATTATTCAGAATGAAAACTGATGATGCACAGCTTTAGTTTCCATCCTCTGAGTTATCCAGCTTGACAACAACTCAACATACCGTTTGTTAGGTTGGTATTATCGATAAAATGTTATATTACCGCCGGTTTAAGCGATCAGGCATGCTAGAATGCAAAGTTTAGCAAACAGACGTCTAAAACCGGGAGGTTTTTGTATATGAACAGATTTATTGATACGCGTGGCACAGTGCGTGATCCGCTTACGTTCTGCGAGGTTGTTGTACAGGGAATTGCTCCGGGCGGAGGGCTTTTTGTTCCGCAGGAAGTCCCCGCGATCTCGCTTGATGACATTTGTGCTTTGGCCTCTCTGACATATGCCGAGCGTGCGGCTTTTGTATACAACGCATTTGATGTTGATATTGAGCCTTTGGATGTTGCACGCATTATGGCCGGCGCTTACGGCGAGCAGTGGGATGACCCGGCTATTGCCCCTGTTGTAGACCTTGGCGACAATACCTATGTACTTGAACTTTTTCATGGTCCAACCTCGGCATTTAAAGACATGGCACTCCAGTGCCTGCCCCGTGTATTCGAGTATGCCTCCCAAAAACTCCGCGAAGACGGCAAGCTCGACCATGACCACCTTATTCTGGTTGCAACGTCAGGTGACACCGGCAAGGCGGCTCTTGAGGGATTCGCGGGCAGAGAGCATGTCTCTATTTGTGTCTTTTATCCCCATGGCGGCGTGAGCGACATCCAGCTGCGTCAAATGACCACCCAGCAAGGCGGCAACGTTTGCGTATTTGGTGCCTACGGCGACTTTGATGATTGCCAGACATCTGTTAAGCGCACCTTTGCTGATGAGGAATTCTGCGCGCAACTGCTGAAAGAGCATGGACTCGCCCTCTCAAGCGCTAACTCTATTAACTGGGGCCGTCTTATGCCTCAGATTGTTTACTACATGAGCGGCTATGCACAAATGGTAGCCAGCGGAGCGGTTCAAAAGGGTGCCCCAATTGACGTGTGTGTTCCAACCGGCAATTTTGGTAATATTCTGGCTGCCTACTACGCACGCGAGATGGGCACACCCATTAACAAGCTTCTTTGCGCGAGCAACGAGAACAACATCCTTACTGACTTTATTACCACCGGTGTTTATGACATTCGCGACCGCAAACTCCACCTAACGCCATCACCGAGCATGGACATCCTCATCTCCTCAAACCTTGAGCGTCAGCTCTTTGAACTCACGGACCGCGACGCCACCCGTATTGCCGGTTGGATGAGTGAGCTTGCTCTGACCGGTCATTTTGAAGTAGATGCGGCTACACGCGCCCGCATGCAGGAACTCTATGCAGCAGACTGTGTCACCAATGAGGAGTGTCTGGCGGTTATTGGCAAGACGTTTGAAGAAAAAGGATATCTGCCTGATCCCCATACCGCCGTTGCTATTGAAGTTGCCCGCAGGCTTAAGGGTCAAAACCCCGTGCTTGTGGCCTCAACGGCTCATTGGGCAAAGTTCAGTCCCAACGTATGGCGCGGTCTCCATGGTGTCTCGGCCACAGAGCCTTTGCCTGCAGAAGTCGCATCGCTCACCGGTATTGAGCTCAACCGTCTTATTGCGACCCAAACCGGCACCAAAGTCCCGCCCAACCTCGAAGCTCTCGAGACTCTTCCCCGCCGCTTTACCCAGGTAGTAGACGCAACAAAAGAAGGCGTAGAAACCTCAGTCTCAGCTTGGCTCGCCGGTTAGTTTGTAACCTGACAAAAGGTGCGTCCATTTTTCAGGTTTATAATAAAGATCATTGCTGGCATCTCTGCTTGCCCTTAACTGATAGTACAATGTATCAGTGAAAAGAAGGATGAGACGAGAGGTCAGCAATGATCTGTAAGTTAATAATACACGCTTTAGAAAAAACGGATGCTTCTTTTGATCTTGAAAGAAAATGATAATGTTAAACGCTAATCTTACTCTGAATTATTGGGTATCAGATTGAGCTCCTTGAGAAGATTGTCGCGATAAACCTTGTCTGTTGTTACGCGAGCAATATCATCGCTGCGGCCAAGCGAAATAAGTATATTGATAAGCTTGCCGAGAAGAGCAAACCCTTCTTCACGTCCCTCAGTAAGCCCTTCTTCTTTACCTTCAACACGCCCTTCTATCCGGCCTTCTTCTTTCCCAATACTTATGCCTGCTTCTTTGCCAAGCTCGTACTGTTCTCGTTTAATATCTTCAAGGAACATATATTCCTTCTTCCAACGCTGGTTATGATGTGCCTCTATAACGGCAACTTCAAGACGTTTGGTAAAGTCATCTGAGGGCTTGTTGGTATACAGGTAATCCAGAAAACCATCAAGCTTTATGTCATCACCAAGTCGCGGAGCAGATGCCGCTAAAAAGATAGTATGCGTCCCGTCACGCAGTGTCAAGTCTTGGTTTTCCAAGCAAGTATTCTCAAACCAGTAGAGGCGCTTATTTTCGTTAAAGAGATCGAAGTTACAGATAAAGATTACATAGGAATCTGGAAGCCTACTATAGTCAATACTCTTCTCAAGCTGATCGATAGTAATTAAAGAATGGTAGTAACGAGACCGCCTTCGTAAGTCATCTCTATTAATAACCTGCATCTCAAGATCAAAAGATGTTCCTTTATCATCTTTCACATACACATCGAGTCTTACTGATCTATTGTTAATTGCTGCATCAAGTGTTGCTTCATGCACCAAATATTCTATACGCTCAATGGGTACTTTGAGAATCATCTCAATGGTTTCTTTGCAGAGCTCCTCATCTAACATGACTTTTGAAAACAGGAAGCTATTTGAGAGTCTGAGCTTTTCATATGCTTCTGGTTTACCCATGGCTTCTGATGAAGCTGTATTCTCATCTTTGAAATCGATATTGGTTATTGCAGTATCCATATGTTGCTCCTTTGCGCACGATGCTAAAACCTGCGCCAGACAACATATACATTCAGTGTCTTCGTTGCTTTGTTAGAAAAGTGTAAGGTTTTCAAAAAACCTTACAGAAATCTAACAGGGCAGCTCATTTGTGCGGACTATGTGGATAATAGGATATGGCGCATAATTAATTCATATCTGCTCTGCGTGGAAGCAAGAGTTTTACTCTTTGGTTCATCTAATTTGATGCACATTGTCTGTTTTAATCCGATGAAAAAACCTGACAAAAGGTGCGTCCTTTTGTCTGGTTAGCGTGCGATGATCTTCTCGGCGGCAGCTAGCATATCATCGAGGTTCCAGAACGGGCACATGTATGCTCCGTCTAGGTAGGGGCATACCAGTACGCAGTCGCGCTCCGGCAGATAGGCGCATACGTTCTCAAAGGAACCAACACACTCCCAGCTTTTGGTATCAAAGACCATGCAGAGGGCAAGATCATCAGCGCTGTTGTCTGTAAATACAAAAAGCCGGCTCGCATCTTTATTCAAACGCGCCTCGTAATGGGTGCGTTGCGCCGCAAAATGTACGCGATTGTTACTCTGCTCAAAGCGCTGCAATAACGTTCCGTTGTTTGCATCATAAATACTCAGGACACCGGTTTCTGTAAAGACGAGAAGAACTGATCCATCGCATGCAGGCAAAATCTTGCAGGTGGTAAAAGGAAGATCTGCTTCATCAATACTAGCAGGAAGATCAGCGAGGCCAATGGATGTATCAGCTTGTGTATCAAGAGCGCTGTTATCTATATCAGTGAGTTGTTGCGTGCGCAGGTCAAGCTTATGAGTTGGTGATACAAGGACCGCATCATTGGTGAGCGTTACCTGTCCCAAGTCCTCAAAACCGCAATTTTCCGGTAGTTCAAAATCTTGCCATGTAATCCCTTCTGCTGCATCAAGCAGCATGACCCGGGCAGGTCTCCCGGTAGGATCTATACCAACCGCGGCCACCATCTGTCCGGAGGGAGAACTCACAAGGCTCAGGCGTGCAATGTCAGATGCTATATAGGTAACCGGTATCATAGACTCGTTATTTGCGTAGCGCACAAGAACGGCACGGTTCCTGTTGTTTGCCGGAACAAGAATAAAACTGCTTTCCGGGAAGCTGGGGCCCTGTACGGCTGCACGCACCACATCAAATCCTGCGGTGAAGGTGGACATGCCAAACGTATAACTCAGCGCACCTTCATCAGTACAGAAACTTATGGTACCGTCAGAAAACACCAAACCCATACAGGCATTGCTGTAAATACAGCTTCCCACCAGCATACCGGGCAGTGTATGGTGCCACAGGAGCTCACCGGTATTGAGGTTTATCATAGAAAGCTCATGTTTACTGCAAAAGACAACGCGATCCAAAACGCAGGTAAAAAGATCAATTTGAGAATAGTACGTGGTCTCCCCGTTTACTATTTGCATGGTCTTCTCGGCCTCAACAACTGTTTCATATTTCATACGCCAGTTGTCCTTGTATGAAAAGAGACGTATACTCGAAGCGCCGGCCATGTTATCGCAGGCTACGAGAAGATCGTTCGTGTTAGTAAAGCGCAGGGTATATGATATAGAACCGGTAACATAGGGTAGTTGCATGGGATGCGTATATACATCACCTGATTCCAGGTTGACAAAAAGCAGATCTGCGCTGCTATTAGTCAGATCATTCACAAGCAACGCGGCCATACTGGCGTCTTGGTTAAGAGCAAGGGCCACGTATAAATTACTACTATTTCCACTGTTATCAAGTTGCAGAGTAGCACGGTCCCGGCCATCATTTAGGTCAAGCAGACGCAGAGTATCTGCGGCTTGCTCAGCATCTATTCCGGTGTTTATGCAAAGCGCCAGATTGTTATCAGGGGAAATATCCATGAGTGTAAACAGGTTTATATCGTTGCGTTGCCAGAGAAGACCGCCGTCTGCGGCATCAAACGCAAGCCAGTTCGAAGCGCTTGTAGCCAAAAGTTGCTTGTTGTCATTAAAGACTATCAAGCCCATCATCTCAACGTCAGTTTGCCATCGCAACCTGCCTGTTGCAGTATCATAAACACGTATGCTGCCGTATTCATCCATAGTTGCAAGTAACGTAGAGTCGGGCGAGAGCAAAAGTTTGATGATATTTGTTTCCTGCTCTAAAGACTCCACAAAGCGCAAAACTCCTACCTGATAAAGGCCAAGCTCGCTTGAAAGCGCATATTCCGCTGCAGGTACATAAGGACGTTCATTACCTTGGCTGGGCAAAGCGCTGACTGCATATTCCAAGGCGCCGTTATAGTTACCTTGATCATAGGCCATTTGCGAAAGCGCCGCTAAAGTTGTTGATTCATTGATCTGAGATGCTTCGAGCTGGGCGCTTACCTTCATGTTGCGGTTAATAAGCATACCAATAAAGGCAGCTGCTATAAGCAGTATGACACATGCCACAACAGCAACTCTTCGCAAACGGTAACGCTGTTCGCGATTGTAAAGAGCATCATACGGGCAGCCAATCATAGCGGCAAGAATGCGCAGGCTTTCTGTCTTAAAGAGTTTACGGCGTTCGCGGTCATTCCCGGCAACAATATTGGCAGCGAGAGGTTCGTCGTTGTCTTCTATGAGCTCGGGTGGAAACGAGGTGCCGGGTTCACCATCAGCGAGCACCGTGATCAGGTGGTCGCGGTCATGGTGTTCAAGAAAATAGGTAATTTCGCGCCGCACCCATACCGACGCCGGCGTATTTGGCGTACATACCACAATAAGGTACTCCGAGTGGTCGAGTGCTTCTTCAATTTTTGCACCCAAACTCCTGGAAATAGTCAGCTCGTCCTGATCGCGAAATACAAGACCCAGCTTGCTCTTGCCGTCTTTGCGCAGGTTTTTGGGTATGCGATAGTGCTCAATACGTCTGTGCAAACGTTTAGCAATCTCTGTGTCGAGCGGCTGGTGCCGGTAACTGATGAATGCAATATAGTTGCGCTCGCCGTTGTTTTCTTGGTCCACTTAGACCTCCGATGCCTCGAGCAAGCGCGGGGTTATGAGCACGTTTTTAATGTCGAGCTGTTTGTAATCAACAACACGGCCAGTGAGCTCGCCTTCTAAGCGCGAGAGGTCGTCAAGTTGGTCCCACGGAACAAGACACACGTGTTCGCGGCGCACGTTATCTTTACCTATTTTAATATTGCCAGGTTTGCCCGCTGCAACTGAAAGATTATATTCATTGGCTCGCTCCTTAAAGCGTTCCATACTCATTGGTGTGTATCCCATAAGGTAATTGAAGGCGCACCAGCGCAAATGTTCAGTCTCACCCAAGTTTTGCAACATACGTGAGTTTAATTCACGGTTCTCTTCAAGCGTCAGGCCCAGGCTGTCACCCGACATATATTTAAACGCAGGAGAGAAGTCGGCCGAGGCTCGCGAACTCATTCGGCTTAAGTTGTCACAGGCCAGCCATTTTTCCCAAGGGCTGGCATCAGAGGTATCATAGGAAGCATTAGAGATTATTGCGCGCCGGTCGAGATATTGGGCATCAAGCAGTTGGGGGCTGATAATTTCTACCTTATGAAGAGGACTACCCGGGGTTTCCTGATAGCAAACGCCTGAGCCTCCGCACTGTAACACCCTGCAAGGACTTTTTGCATTATGCCGATCAAAGAAGAGCATAAGCTGGTCTGCGAGATCCTGGTTTTGAGCCTCATCCTCAGTGCACAGTACTATGAGCTTGATAGTATTGAGGTTTTCTTGCAGGTATGCCATGAAGTCAACACCCATGTATGCAGAGTTATAGCCTTGGATATCGTATACGTTAAAAAGGGACGGACAGTCTGCTTTGAGGTAAGCTGCATCATCGTCATAGGTAGGTGAGAATATCGCTGCGTGGAATGTACTGCCTGCAAATTGTGCGTCTGCAACCAGGAATTTGAGAACTGCCTGACCATGGTGGCCAAAGCCGAGAATAACGCAAGAAAAATCCTCGGTAGCGCGTCCTTCTCCGTCAAAGTTTATAAGTTCCCACGGAGGACAAATATTAATAAGAGCCCGCGCGCACAACTCGGCCTCGTCATAAGCATTTACAAAGCCAAAGCCGTATGAAACGCTGCTTGCCTGCAATAAAGGAGCAATGATTTCCTGATCTCCCGGCAGTGTAATTTGCGTATTTTGCGCTGGTATTTGGGCATGCTCAAGCGCTGCTTTGAGTTTGAGAGCATAGGAGAGATTTTTATCTTTTTGGGGATCTAAAGCAAAGACGGTAAGCTTGCGCTTCTTAAGATGCAACCACCGCAAAAAGCCGGGCTGTGATTCGAGCGCCGCTGTACCGGTGATGACGCCCATTCCTTCATTATTAATGTCATTACAGCCGGCAGAATCGAGCTTCTCGGTAACAAAGACTACTGAATTACGGCGAGGCTTTGTGTTATTAGATATTGTGCATGCCTTTGAGGCGTCGAGATAGCTTTTACCGAGAGCCCGGCTATACTCATCGATACCGTAGATAAGCACCAGATCACCCCTATACGACAGCAACAGACGCAGGTAGCGCAAAGCAGTCGACCCCAATGCGACAAGGATTGCGCTTGCTATGCTGCTAAAAGCCGCAAGATGCAATGCCCAAAAGATACTGAGGCTCACTTGCGAAGATACGAGTGTGCTACCGGCTATTTCTGCAAGACTGTTCACACCTGTAAACATCTTAAGCACGTAGATAGGAGTACAGATTGCGGTTATGATGAGATCGTGCTTGGTTTCCCATAAACCCACGCCATAGAAGAGCAGACCTCCCACAAGGGATACCACTATGAGTATAACGTTCACCTTAGTGGTAACTTTAGGCTTGAGCGCAAGGTTCAATGCGATGGCAAGTAACAAACCTGCTGATATGATAATGGCTATAGCGGCCATGTCGCTGTACTCCTCAATCACAGGGTAACAGGGGACATATCCCTGTTACCACAGGCCGGTACTTGTTTACGCGAATCTGCCTACGAGGTTTTGGAGGACATCTACCATGTCTTCCAAGGCGTATACGGGAATGAACTCACGTACGCTATGGAAGTTAAAGCCGCCGGTAGAAAGGTTGGGACAGGGAAGGCCTCTGAGCGAAAGTTGAGAGCCGTCAGTGCCTCCGCGTACCGGGGTTACTTTTGGAGTGTATCCACATGCCTCAAATGATGCCTTGGCATAATCAACAAGCTCCATATGCTCGGCAATTACCTCGGCCATATTGTAATACTGGTCACGTATCTTGAGTTCAACGCGGTCCTGGCCAAGGCGGGCGTTCATGAGCTGGGCCACGCGCTCCATGTGAGCTTTGCGCGCCTCAAATTTGGCACGGTCATGATCACGAATGATATAGAGCGCATTGGCTTTTGCACAGTTACTGTCTGCATTGCAGAGATGATAAAATCCCTCATAACCATCTGTATGCTCGGGGCGCTCGCTTGCGGGGAGCATGGCGTCAAATTCCTCAAACAAATGAAGAGCATTTACCATGATATTTTTGGCGCTGCCGGGATGAATCTCATGACCTCTAAAGTGAACCTCAGCGCTCGCGGCATTAAAAGTTTCATACTCAACACCGCCAATCTCTTCTCCGTCAACGGTATACGCAATATCTGCACCATATGCCTTAAGATCGAGCAGGCTGCAGCCATGGCCAATCTCCTCATCAGGAGCAAAGCAGATAGCAAGACGGGGATGTGCAATAGACAGGTCAGCCATAATGCGGCTTACAAGCTCCATAATCTCGGCCACACCGGCTTTGTCATCAGCCGCCAGCAAGGTGGAGCCATCTGTGCAAACAATGTCCTTACCTGCAAGTTTGCTCAAACCCGGAGTGTTTGATTCATTAAGGGTAATATCCTGCCCATTTACGATTCCCAACAAAAGTTCGCCGCCTTCGTAATGCACCACGCGCGGCTCAACACCCATAGCGGGGGCATCATAGCTCGCATCAATATGTGCAATAAGTCCAAGGCAAGGTTTATCTTCTGAACCGGCCGATGCGGGAATATGGCCTACCACATAGGCATGATCATCAGAAACAGCATCTTCAACGCCAAGCGCTTTGAGCTCGTCGGCAAGCATGTCTGCCAGCTCAAACTCGGCAGCATTCGAGGGTGTCTCGGCCTCATTCTTAGGATCTGAAGGAGTTCCCACTTTGCAATAGCGAATAAAGCGTTCCAATACCCCGTTGACTTGCTGTGCCATAACAAACCTCCCTGTAAGATGAACAAAATGTAGCACACAAACCTTACAACAAAGCGCAGGTACACGCAAGCCCAATCACCCGGGCAAAACAGAAACCATTGCACGTTGCAAAACATGTCATAGCGATAGCGGTCATTCTTTTGGGGTATCATAAGCCCACGCTGTTTCTGACAGAAAGGATTGATGCTATGACAAAACAATCTGAACGGGTTATCACTGAATTTGAGGAATGTATCAAACAGGAGTTACTTGCGTGGGTGGAGTATCCGCTTTCATCAAACCGCTGTTTTTTATATCCGCGATATGCATTAATAGATGATGACGCTTGCCCTATTGATCCTGCGGTATTCCCTGATGAGGGCTGTATAAGTGTTGGGGTTGCGGGCGGCAGCACACCCACTGATCTCAAAGAAAGATTCGGAAATTTAGTTGTAGCTATCTTGAACAGGGGCGATATCCTCAGCGAAAGATACATAAATTCAGCAGACAATTGCAAATACCATTCACAAATACATCCTGATCTGCCGGCCGGTTCGTCACGTGTGGAGTTTATCAATCCGGTGGGACACCCTCTGTCTACAAAGTATACGCATATAGTTGAGGTCCTCGAAACTGACCTTGAGTTTAATAAGCCCCTCAAAGTGCCGCTTCATTTCACTACAAAAACCATCTCACCGCAAACAAAGAATATTCTCATCGCACAAACCGGACCCAAAGGCACCTTATATTACGGACCTTTTTATTGCACAAAAAAGCTTGATGACATTACATTACATGCCACAGAAGAATATGCGCAGAAAATTGGCTGTTACACACAAGAGGACCTCAAAAATATTCTCAATATCAAAGGATACCAAGACAGTGTGGTTGTACAGCTTGTTAAGAGCAGTGATGTAAATGCTGCCTTCAAAGCGGCCGAACCCCGGAATATTTATGACTGGATTTCTGACCGGGAACTTCTCAATGCTTTGGGGCGTATTCTCAATAAACGCGATGAAATAAATTACACAAAAGCACAGATCAGAACACTAAAATCTGTTATTGACAATGTATCTGCACATGAGGACGAGCTTCTCGCGCTTGATGATGCGCGCAAGTCCCGCCTCGCAGATTTACTGACCTATACAGATGATTGGGCTCATATGCCCCAAGACCTCGTAGAAACCGCATTTGATGCCATTTCTCATGAGCGCCTATCGCAGCTCCTGCTTGACGACACGTTTTTCTCGGCCTTTGCCGAGAAGTTCCTGACGCTTAAGCAGGTCCAGGATCGCGTTGAGCAGGAACGCAGACAAATCGAAGACAACAATGAGCAAATTCGTGCGCAAACCCAAAAGCTAGAGGAGTATCTGGCGCAAATTAATGAAAGAATTGTCCGTGCTCAAACAATGTATGACGACGCTCTCCAAGAAGCTCAAATCAAGAACAACGAACAAATAAAACTCTTGGAAAAAGCACGCGAGGACAAGCAGCAAGAACTCGATGAACTCAACACGCTTGTACAGCGCAAGACCAAAGAATCACAGGTGCTCGACGAGACTATGACCAAGGTGATGCAGGACTTCTCGAACAAAAAGCTTGTTGCACAAAAACTGCTCGAAGACTCCCTTATGCAGGAGTTAATAAACACTGCCTTAGCCCCGCAGACTCCGCTCATTGATACCCAGGAATCCCCGGCATCAGAAGCCACAGACGCCGCTGAAGAAGAAAAAAACGAGCCCGCGCCCGAGAAACCCGTGCAAAAGGCAATCGCGTCTCCCGCTCTTGTTATTGACACAAAGCTGACCGGCAAAAAGCTTGTTGATCATCTGTACCACGAGATTTCAGAACGCACACAACGCGAGTATACAAAAAACGATATCATTAATTATATGCTTTGCTTTACGCAGAACAGCGTCACAACGTTTGCCGGTTTGCCCGGTACCGGTAAAACAAGCCTTTGCAACTATATAGCCGGGGCTTTGGGGCTTTTGAGCTCTAAGGCTCAGCGCTTTGTAACCGTTAACGTGGAGCGCGGCTGGACCTCGTACAAAGATTACATTGGTTACTATAACCCGCTTTTAGGCCGTGACGAATACTCAAACCATGAGATATTTGAGGCTTTTAAGCTGCTCGATACAGAAGCCCGGCTCAATGAGACCGAGTCCAAACAGGTTCCCTATGTATTTTTGCTTGATGAAGCAAACCTGAGTCCTATTGAGCACTATTGGTCGCCGTTTTTGGCCTCGTGCGACACCCATTGCAAAAAAGGCACTCACTTCTCAATTGGCGGAGAAAGCAACCTTGTTGTCCCCAATTATGTGCGCTTTTTAACGACCGTAAACTTTGATCACACCACCGAGACGCTGTCGCAGCGTTTTTTGGACCGCAGCTGGGTTGTTATGCTCGAACCTGAAGCCGTGAACCTTGGTGAGGAATATATTGAGGACAACATAGACTATAGCAGCAATAAAGCGGTGTCATATGAAGCTCTTAAGCGTACATTCAGCCCCAAAAAAGACGCGCTTCTCGATACCGACACGGCGAATCTTTTAGGGTCAATCATTGAGGAATGCCGCAATCGCAACGTTATGGTTTCGCCACGCAGCCAGCATATGATAACCACGTATATCAAGACCGCTCAGACGCTTATGGATACCAGGGCCAAAGACGTACGTTTTGCCCCGCTTGATTATGCTGTTTCTCAAAAAATCCTGCCGTTGCTTACCGGTTCTGCCGAGCAGCTCGAAGACCTCTTGACAGAACTGCAAGAACTAACCAAACCGCTGACGAATACCTGCAAACGTCTGAGCAGGATGCTCTCTATGGGAGGGGACAGTGGATTCTTCCAGTTCTTCGCCTAAAATCCAAGATACCTTCCTGCTGCGTATCATAGACTCAGGGTTTGACTCGTTTGTGCTTCCCTTATTCGAGACAAACAGCTTATCGAGCCTTGAAATTGCAACCGAGGGTTATGTATATGAAAATCATGCCTATGACCTGTGTGTACTCTCGGCTTGCGATCTGGGCGAAGCGCTCACCGTACGTCTGGCGATAAACGATGGCGATCCCGGCACATACAACCTGCAAAAGCTTCCTGAAGGGTTTGTATATGAAGGCATAACATATACCAGTTATAACGTTCTTATTGGTATCGCTGACCACGTACTCTTTAGAACAGCGTTTGGCTTTGCCCGCGTGCAGGTATCTGTATTTGGCGAGGGGTTTGCGAGCGAGTCCTTCTCAACCAAAGACATTCCTGTTCAGGCAGCATATCAAGACCAAGAACAGGCAATATCCCAAATGGTGAACGAGATCATAGACGCGAGAAATCCCACAGTTGTTGATTGGATGTTTAAAGACAGTAAACAAGATGACTCGGTGTTCTCGTTCTTTAAAGGGGTCGAACAGGAACAGCCTCACGCCTCGGTAAGCCAGTTTTTAACGCTCGCCAAAAATGCCCTTGGCTGCTATGAAAAACATGCCGGGTATTTTAGACAGCGTGCCCACCATAACGTGGTGCGTACAAAAGAGCTTATAGAACCCCACGCGGCACGCCAGGCAGGATACCGGGAGCTTATGTGGATCGCTAAAAATCCTGAGCGCCTTACTCCTGCTGCCAAAGAACCCAATCTCCTGCTCAACGGTAAGGGATACCACGTTGACCGTCTTGAAGCCACAAAGACAACCCGCAGCTATGATAACTATGAAAACGCGCTGATCCTTGGCTTTTTAGACGCGCTTGCTCAGAACCTCTCTAAGGTTGAGCGCACGGTGCAAGCCGGGATGGAATTGCAGAATTCCCTGGTAGAGCAACTTTTGAGCATTACCAATACGTCCGGGCAAGACCTACCCTCGCTCGTGATTCTGAGAGCAAGCGTGGCGCGCAATCAAGCTCTGCGTGATGAGGCGCACAGGCTTAAGCGCCATACCCAGCAAATTAAACAAATGTACAGCGCCGCATTACCGGGCGTCAATCTCATACATCCGCACAAGCCGCGCAGAACAAAAGTATTCCAAGAGCTCAAGCCCTATGCAGATATTTATGCATACATGCTGGAAGCATATAACGCCGGCAAATACGATCCTGACCGTGGCGGCTTTGCGCTCCACACCTACCGGTTTGACAAACTTTATGAATACTATGCGCTCTACCATTTACTTTTGTGGTTTGCTGAGAACGGCTTTGAACCGGACAGCCGCATTGACAGCGCTATCGCCACTGCTCAATACACGCTGCAAAGCAAGTATTATGTACTCGAAACACAGGTGTCCACGGTTTACCATCTCGCAAACGGTACGCAGAACATCTCGCTTTATTACCAGCCCGTTTTCTATGGAGATGAGCGCGAGGAGGCTGGAATCACTCTGCACCGCACAACCGCAAACATCCTCCCCGACGGAACCCAAAAGGACAGCTACTATACGCCTGATTTCCTGCTCATAGTGGGCGAAGGCGAAAATGCCCGTAACATTGTGCTTGACGCCAAGTTCCGCCGGCTTGAAGATCTTTCTGCCAATGCCGAGAAACCCGGCTCTAACCTGCTGCAATCTCCGGATACCGCACTGGCTGATGCCATGAAGAAATACATGTTCGAAACCGCTCAGGAGTACCCGAACACAGGTGTCGAGAGTGTCTGGCTGCTTTGCGGCAGAGCACATAATAAGGCAGTTCTGGCCTGCCAAAACTCCGGATGGGCACAAAAACACATGACGCGACGCACTTCAGGAATCGCAACGCTCAGTCCAACCGCCAACGCACTTGATGACTTGTTTGCCATGATTGGTGTTGTCTAACCTGACAAAAGGACGCACCTTTTGTCAGGTTCTGTAAAGGAGTAGTAATGGATATCTCATCTTTTGATTTGCCGGTTCCTCCTCAAAACCATTTTCCGAGCCCGTACGAACGCCCAACGGTACCTTTGGTTATTGCTCACAACATAGCCATGAAGGACGGCGCGTTTATTGCAACATTTGTCTACAGCTCCCTCAATGCATCTGAAACCATAGCGTCCTGGGCTCACAAGCCGCCTGTTTTAATGATACACGGCAACGGAGAAGAACATGGCATTTTTGGCCCCACCATTGATGCTGCGGTTACGGCAGGCTATACGGTCATTGCGTTGGATTCACGAGCTCAGGGCAAATCCACCCGAGGAACTGAGCCGCTCACCTATGAACTCATGGCTGCTGACGCGCTTTATGTTCTCGACACCTTAGGCGCACAAAAAGCACACCTCGTGGGTTTCTCAGACGGAGGCATTGAGGTTTTGCTTATGGCACGAGACTACCCCCAAAGAGCCGCATCATTACTTGCGATTGGAGCAAACCTCACTCCTGAGGGAGTTATAGATGACGGCTGGGATCTTGTGGGTAATGCGCAGATTAACCGCGATTGGAATGAATTCTGGGAAGATGATAACCCGGCTGATGAACGCCATGCACCTCTTGAGGTTGATACCGGTCTTTTATATTGCAGCCCCCAAGAGGCTTTGATTAGTGCCGAGCTTTTGCAGCTTATGGTTGACCATCCGCATATTGACGCCCAAAGTCTGACAACAATCACCTGCCCCGCCTGTATTATGGCAGGAGAACATGACTGTATTCTGCCAGAAGAAACCCAGGCCATAGCTCAAAACATCAAAGGTTCACGCCTTGTAATAGTTCCCAACATGGATCACAGTCTGCCCAAACACGCCCCAGCAGACGTAAGCTGCGAAATGCTCATAAATTTATTGCTGACGCAGGATTACTAAGTTTTAGGAGTTGGCTCTTATTTAAAATGAGATATTTTCCAGAAAGGGGCTGCCACACATGTCGTCCTTCG
>JAFWFL010000016.1 GCA_017515595.1 Coriobacteriales bacterium | reverse complement strand
AACTAATGATCTGATTCTTTGCCGCCAGATGTCAGTTGTATCCAACATAGCCTCCCCTTATTTACGCTATTTATTAGGTAGGGCTATTGTCATTCGATGAGGAGGTCAGATCAAGAGCGCTGATTATTTACCGTACACAGTCAAATCGTTCTGTCAGTCCGAAGCCCATATACTCGCCGCCGCTGTTGTCATGGGCACGCTGTTCTATATACAGAACGCTGCAGTCGTTTTCCATCCACGAATCGGATACGATACCGAAGGTCTCATACCAGGAGGCACGCCAGCCGTGGACAGCAATAAGGATACGCTTCGCATTGACTGCAGGGATCCAGTGACCGACCAGAAGAATGCCATCATGGCTGGTGATATCAACAGTCTCACTTTCCTTTTTAGAAAGTCTGTCCCCGGCATCGAGCCTCGCCTTGAAAAAAGAGTCGTCCTCCGCAAATCCTGCCACGCGCTTCCCCGCAAGCTTCATTAGTTTGGGTTCCTCGCGATCTACTGCCATCTTCAGCAGATATCTTGTGGTGATAAAAGCGGAGACCGACGCTATGGCGGCTGAGCCTGCAAGGATTCCACCCCATTTTATGATGATTTTCGAAGAGCTTGTCATCGTCCGTCCTCCTTCCAGGAATCATCCAGATAGCAGTCGGCCGTTTTTTGAATTCGTTCCATCCGGTTCTCCAGCTCGGCACTTATTTCGGCACATTCAAGCAGTTCTTTTTCCAATTCCGCACCGGCCGGGAGATCCTTTTTATAACGGATCTTGTGTTCAAGGCTTGCCCAGAAATCCATTGAGATGGTTCGAAACTGCACTTCGACTCTCATGATTCTCTTTTCATCCCGCAGAAATATCGGGACGCCGACGATCAGGTGCAGACTCCGGTATCCGTTTGGTTTTGGATTCTCTATATAGTCCTTCTTCTTGTAGAGGACAATGTCATCCTGCCTGGAGAAAGCATCTGCCAGCATATAGATATCGGATGTATAGGAACAGATCACCCTTACTCCAGCCACATCATTGAGATTGCTTTCGATACTCTCGACGGAGATCGGATAACCTCTTCGCTGCAGTTTGTCAACGATGCTTTCCGGAGATTTCAGCCTTGCTTTTATGGTTTCAATCGGATTTCTGTCATATTGAAGAGACATCTCTTCGCTCAAAACATTAAACTTCTCTGAGACCTCCATCATCGCACAGCGATAGTATGTCATCAGCTCACGGTATGGCAGCGCGTACTTCTGGATCAGGTCGGATATGTCTCTGTCCGCCAGTTTTGACAGAATATACTGTTCCATCTGTCCGGAGTCCGCTGCTGCCATCCTCTTTAGATCGCTCTCTCTTATATCAAGGGACAGTATATCCAGAATCCGGTATTCCTTTTTGCCCTGCATCATTGATGAAGCATACTGGCGATATCTGTCTGCTCCCATGGCATATCAGCCGCATTGCTGCCGAAATGTCCGTAGCAGGAGACGCGGGAAAACCGCGGAGCTGTCAGATCGAATTTCCCGATAATGGCTGCCGGGCGAGGATCCGCATGCGCTTTAAGAAGAGATTGAATGATCGTTTCATCCACACGCTCAGTATCAAAGGTATCGATACGAACCGACATCGGGTCTGACAGTCCTATGGCATAACTCAGCTGTACTTCACAGCGGTCAGCCAGTCCGGCTGCGACAATGTTTTTCGCCATATAACGCGCCATATAAGCGCCGCTCCGGTCGACCTTGGAAGCATCTTTCCCGGAGAAAGACCCTCCCCCATGACGGGCGTATCCGCCGTAGGTGTCCACGATGAGCTTTCTACCCGTTAGTCCTGAATCCGCCGCCGGACCGCCTTCCACAAAACGCCCGGTAGGATTGATAAAGAACTCCGTGTTCCGGTCTACCATAGATATCGGAAGGGCTGGCAGGATCACATGGGTGATCACATCGCCGCGAAGCTGTTCGATATCCACATCGGCCTGATGCTGGGCGGACACAACTACCGTGGAGATACGCACGGGCTTTTCATCCTCGTATTCCACCGTGACCTGTGTCTTGCCATCGGGAAGAAGATACGGCAGCAGCTTTTTTCTGCGTACCATTTCCAGACGCTTCGCCAGAGCATGTGCCGCTTCGATCGGGAACGGCATCAGTGTCTCGGTCTGGCGGCATGCATAACCGAACATCATGCCCTGATCACCTGCTCCATGATCCAGCTTTTCCTTTCCGCCCTTTTTCAGGATGCCCCGGGCGATATCCGAAGACTGCTCATGAAGGTCGACTTTAACAACACAGCTGTCAGCGTCAAAACCATGACCTCTTTCTGTGTATCCGATCCCCGCAATTGTCTTTCTGGCTATATCTTCATAATCTACATTGGCATCGGAACTGATTTCCCCGAAAATATGGACCTGATCTGTGGCACAGGTAACTTCACAGGCAACATGGGACTCCGGATCCTGCCGCAGCAATTCGTCGAGAATGCGGTCCGCGATCTGATCACAAACCTTATCTGGATGACCGCTTGTCACGGATTCAGATGTAAAATAGCTTTTCTTCATCAGGGATCCCTCCTTATTATTCGGTACCATTACTTAGATATAACCTGTGCTGCTTTCTGTGCCTTTCGCGCTTCCCAAAGTTCATCAGCCTTCGGCGCCCAGCAGGAAGCATAGGAATCGCACTTGGAACAAAGGTGGTCAGCCGATTCAGGTGACTGCATATCGGTAGACTTTGCCCCGGATTTTTCAACGATCTCACGCAGTTTCTCCGGATTTTCCAGCATGGGGCAGGGCTGCATCATATTGTCATTGAAAGGCTGTCCGTCATGATAGGCCATAAACAGCGGGGAGCGCATGATGTCTAACAGGCTCTTTTCGCGGATATTAGAGTCTGCATAGTGGATAAAGGCACAGGGTTCGGCGTCTCCGTTGGCATTGATATGCAGATAGCTTCTTCCCCCTGCGATGCAGCCTCCCACGAATTCTCCGTCATTCTGAAAATCCATGCAGAAAAGCGGCTTGCGGCTGCGGTAGTCACGGATTCGCCGATACACCTCGGCTCGCTGCTCCGGTGTGGGCAGCAGCTCGGGGGAGGCGTCATTGCCGACAGGCATATAATGGAAATACCAGACAAAATAGGCTCCCTTCTCGATAAGCATGTCATAGTATTCCTCTGAGGTGATGGAATCGTAGTTAGCGCTGGTATAGCAGCAGGAGATTCCGTACAGGAGCTTCCGTTCATGCAGGATCTCCATGGCCCTCAGCACCTTGTCATAGACGCCTTCGCCGCGCCGGAAATCCGTGGCTTCCCCAAATCCTTCCAGCGAGATGGCCGGAGCGAAGTTTTTGACCCTGAGCATTTCGTCCGCGAATTCTTCATCGATCAGTGTGCCATTTGTGAAAGCGGTGAACATACAGTCGTCATGCTTTTCACACAGCCGGATGATGTCCTTTTTCCGGACCAGCGGCTCACCGCCTGAGAAGAGATAGAAATAGATCCCCATTTCTTTCCCCTGACGGACAATATCATCTAATTCCTCAAAGGTCAGATTCAGCCTGTTGCCGTATTCCGCGGCCCAGCAGCCTTTACAGTGGAGATTGCAGGCCGACGTAGGATCCATCAGGATGGCCCAGGGAATGTTGCAATTGTATTCTTCCCGAAGCTGATCCTGTACCGGACAACCGATAAGATTTGCGTTGATGAAGAAATTGACTGCCGCGGTTTTCACAACTTCAGGGTCCAGATCGTTGATGATGTGGCGCACATAAGGATAGTAAGCATTTTCCGGGTCTTCAATGGCCGCCCTGATGGCAGCCCTTTGGCTGGAAAGGCCCCCTTCTGCGTATTTGTCGGCCCAGTCCATGAGTTTGATGAGGTTCGTTTTCGGGTCTTTGTAAAGCATGTCAAACGCTTTTGTTAGACCAAGTTTTTTCAGTGTAGTGGACAGTGACATGATGAATCCCTCCTTGGTTTTGATGGCCTCATTGTATTTCGGATTTTTGAAAGCATCTACGGACAAAAGCGGCGGGATTCCCAATTCCTGAGCATGATGTTTGTATTATCGTATTTTTGTACAGATGACTGTTTATGCCTGGTTTTTGCAATACAGGCTTTTTGGCAGAACCTTCCGATTTTAAGCATTATGCCGGGATTGTCTATATCCTGGCCGCCAGATTCGTGATAAAATAACTATAATATGCAGTATTCTGCTTTGACTTAAGGAAGGAGGAACGCTTGTGGCAAATGTGAATATAACAAAGAGAGCGATCCAGACAGCTTTTCTTGAGATTCTGAGCGAAAAAACACTCGGGAAAATAACAGTTAAAGACATTACGGACCGCTGCGGCATTAACCGGAACACATTTTATTACCACTACCAGGACATCCCTGCTCTGCTTGAGGAGATATGCCAGAACCAGGTTGAGGAAATAATCAACGATTATCCAACATTGAACTCACTGGAGGAGTGCCTGGACGCTGCCATGCAGTCTGTTCTCAAAAACAGGCGGGCTATTATGCATATTTATAACTCAGACAATCGAAGCACATATATCAACTCTCTCTGGCGTATTTGTGAAGCAACGATCACAACTTACTTTAATACCGCATTTAAGGATATTCCTTTAACAGATGAGGATAAAACTCTTCTGATCCGTTATCACAAATGCGAATGCTTCGGATTGATTCTGGATTGGATCAACCACGGAATAAAAGACGATTACACCAAAGGATTCAAACGAATCTATCAGCTGAAAAAGGGCTCTGTAGAAGATATGATCCACCGGTGCTACAGTTAAACAGACATTTATTATTCTCTGGCTGTTATCAGTTACAAAATCAGGACGCCCAGCAGCACCCCCACAAAAACCGCATAGCATCCGCCCAGCAGCAGTTCTCTTGTTGTATGTCTTCCCAAGACAACGGAGCTCTTCCAGACCGGTATCATAATCAGCAGTCCCAGAAGGAACCAGGGGCTGAGGCGGAAGGTAAGGGCCATGACCGGTCCTACTACACCTGCTGCATGACCGCTGATTTTTATGTGCATACAATAAGGAGACAGGGCTATCATACCGCCGCTGATCAGATAGCAAAGGTAAATGTATAGCTCTGTATCGCTTCCTCTTGTGATGAGGCAGTACAAAAGGCCGAGGACATAGCCACACACAGAGAACAGGGCTGCCAGTTTTCTTTGCAGAGGTCTTCCTCCATGATAGAACTGCGGAATCGTTCTCCATATCAGATATGACAAAGCAGGAAGCCCGCAAAGCAATAGGATTGCGGCCCAGATATGACCGTCAGGATACTGTCTGTGAAGTAAAAGCAATGCAGGAAGCAGTAATACCGGGGGCAGAGTCAATACTCGTATGATCTTTGCGGTTCTCTCACTCACAGTGCAGTTTCCTCCTTGTAGGTATGATTTCAGGGATTACTGCAGCCATAATATCCCCGACAGTTTCATCCATAAATAGACAAAGCTCTTCCCGTGCCGTTTTTTCAGACACGGGAAAAGCTTTGTCTATTGGGTAGATATATACGTTGTTCTGAAAACACTTCACAGATAACAGTAACGGGAAAGGGGTTATCCCCGGCAACACTGACTATAAAGTCCTAAAATACCTGAAGCGGCAGTTCCACGTGGGTCTGCCGCTTCTTTTCATCTTGATACCTGCTATAATTTCCTGATAGCATTCTTGCAAATGACGATACCGTCAGCAAATCAGATCATCTGAAAGTGTTTCATTGCTTCTTCTATCGCTTTGACTTTTTCTTCCGGGCACTTAGGCTGTTTAGAATCCGGGGACTTCGGTTTGTTATAGTTTTTCCGCTCGATGATCCCGTGCTTCCTCTTCACCTGGGCGATATTCAGATGCGTCACATGGAACCCGTACTTCACCTGCACCCACTCCTGGATCTCTTCATATGTAGCCTTGCTCTCGGCGGCGGTCAGATCCAACTCATCCATATCGACCTGGACGCTGATATGATGCTTTGCATCGGAAAGTTTGGACAATAAACATACCGTCTCGACATGATCCGTGTGGGGGAACATGTCAACAGAGGCGACGGTTTTTAGGCGGTAGCCATGATGTACCAGCCATGAGATATCGCGATGCTGGGTTTTGGGTTCGCAGCTAATGTAAACAATGCGCTGTGGGGCGAGCTTGCACAGGTTGGCTAAAAATGCCTGAGTGGAACCGACGCGGGGAGGGTCCATGAACACGACGTCAAGCGGTTCTCCCGCACGAGCCATATGCGCAAAAACACTACCTGCGTCGCCGGCGATAAACCGGGCATTCTCGATACCGTTCAAAAGCGCATTTTCACGTGCATTCTCAACGGCGTCAGGGTTGCGCTCTACGCCCAAAAGTGATGCTCCGCTCAGGTGAGCGGCGACAATCCCAATGGTTCCGGTACCGCAATATGCATCGCCAATCCGGTCATGCGGAGAAAGGCGCGCAAGGTCAATCGCTTTTGCATAGAGTTTCTCGGCCTGAATGGCATTGATCTGGTAAAATGAGCTGCTGCTGATGCGGAATGTACATCCGCAAAGCACGTCTTCTATAAAGCCTTTCCCGTAAAGAATGCGCTCTTGTTTGCCGAGAATAACGCTCGTACGGTCACGGTTTTCATTGAGTACTACGGTGGTAAGAGACGGGCAGCGCTTGAGAAGGTCTTCTATAAAGCGGCTTTCCTGGGGTATTTTGTTACCGTTACAAATGAGCGTGAGCATAACTTGGCCGGTGGCGTGTGCTGTTCTCACCAAACAATACCGTAAAAAGCCAGCGCCTAAGTCCTCGTTATACGGCGCTATATCATATTTTGTTATAAGTTCGGCTACCTGGGAAATGATGGGACGTGCCTGCTGATCTTCTACCAAACAAGCATCGCATGGCACAATTTTGTGTGATCCTCGTTCAAAGATACCCCATGTTGCAAGCAAAGGCTTCTTACGGTTTTGCTGTTCCTGAGCCGGGCGGGAATTCTTGGGTTTCTCGGCATTGCTGGGTTGTTTACCAAAAACTGCCGGAGCAAACGGAAGCTGCACTTTGTTGCGGTAATAATAAGGATTATCCATGCCAATGATTGGTTCAAAGGTAACCCTGTAATCGCTGTAGAGCTCTTCTACATATGCCTGTTTACGTGCAAGTTGCATGTCATAGGGCATGCGGAGCCACTCGCAGCCACCACAACGCTTTGAAACGGGACAACGGGGAGTTTTTTCTTGAGCGTTGCTCGGAGCATTGGTTTTATGAGGCTTTGGTTTACTCTTCTTGACATAAGAAGCAGGTTGTTTTTTGGTGTTCTTCGCCGTACGCTCTTCTGACATGCTGCTCCTTACTGCCTATATGGTGACCTACGAGAATCGTATTATATCCTCATTTAGTCTCTTATTCGCGTAAAAAACCGGCGCCATCCTTAATGTGAAGGATGGCGCCGGTTAGATTTATGTCTCTACCGCATTATCTGCTAAGCAGAACTCACTCTTACTCGTTAGCTGCGACGTACTTACCGGTTAGATAACCAAAGGTAATGCAGGTGCAGCCGTAGTTAAGACCGGCGATCATGAAGGTGTACATACCGGCATACATGTCGCCAACCATAGCGCCAACATTGTAAAGACCGGGGATGGGGTTGTCGTCAGCGTCGCAAACCTGCATCTCGGAGTTGGTGCGCAGACCGCCAAGAACGGTGTGAAGCTGGCCACCCTTGTAGCTGGACCTCTGGCAATAGAACGGAGGTGTGGTTACCGGCATCAGGAACTCGGGATCCTTGTAGAAGTCGCCGTCAAAGCCCTCTTCGCAGAACTTGTTGTAACGGGCAACCTCGTCAACGGTTGAAGCAGGAAGACCGGCAAGCTCAACGAGCTCCTCAATGGTGTCTGCCTTCCAGTATGCGCCGCGCTCAGCCATGGCGTCCCAGCCGGCCTTGATGGCTTCGGGGTCGCGGATGGTCTCGTCGCGCATCTCATGAACGTATGACTGGTCATACCAGACAAAGCGGTTGACAAGCTCTGCATCCCAAATAGCATAAGATACAGCGCCGGCCTGGAGCGACTGGTTAATAGGACCAAGGGAGCGGCCTTCATACTCATCCATGAAGCGGCGGCCGTTGCGGTCTACAAGGAGACCAAAGAAGTTCTGGCAGCGGTGAACAGCAGGACCGGCGGTACGAGGACCGTACATGGGGGTAGCTGTCAGATTCTTTTGCCAAGCAGCGCCAATCCAGAGACCCATCTTCTGGCCGTCGCCCTTGTAAACACCACCGGTGGTGAGGGAAATGTCGTCATAGTCAACTTCTGCGTCATATGACTCATCAGGTACCATGCCTACGTAATCAGCGCAGTACTTGGTCATCATGTCGCGGTCAGTCGAGAAGTCGCCGGTAGCAAGAACAATAGCCTTGGTTCCAACGTACTTTACATAGGTTTCGTCATCAAGGTTCTGGGCGATGATGGCATCAACACGACCCTCGGTGCCGTTTACAACGCCGCCACGAACAAGCTCGTAACCACGCATACGGTAATCAAGACGGCCACCCTCGTCTACAAGGCGCTTTGCAAGAGCTTCTACGAGGAGCTGCTGAGACATACCCGCACGGGTGCTCTCAATACTGTCAAGGAAGGTATGGGTGCCGAGAGGCTGATAATAAAGACTGCTCTCTTTAATTTGGTTGCTCTGCTCGAGACCTACATAGAGACCTGCCTCTTCTGCAAGGTCAATGACATAGTTAAAGGCCTCTTCGCTCTGGTTGTAATACTTGTACCACTTGCGCTGGTCAACGCAGTTCTGGTTGGCAAGAATCTCTTTTTGGATAGCATAAACGGGCTGGCGCGGAATGCCGAGTCTCTCCATAACCTTGCTATATGCAGCGTTGTTTGAGCCACCGCGTGAGCAGGGGATAGAGCTTGCGGAAATGAGGCAAACATTGAGACCCTCATCGAGGGCAGCATTTGCGCAAACGAGACCGGAGGTACCGGCGCCAACAACAATAAGATCAGCTTCAACGGTGTCAACAATCTGGTCATCAGTAATGGCTGCCGGAGGAACCTCAAATGCCCATTTGCCCTGAACATCAGCAGCGGTAAGGAGCTTCTCGCCTGCAGCTTCATCTGCAGAAGCAACAGCTGCACCAGCAACGGTTGCAGCAGCGCTTACAGCACCGGCAGTCTTCAAAAAGCTTCTTCTTGACATTTCCATAGTAAAACTCCTTTCGATATAGCCTGCATAGAACTTATGCAAAACGCAATCTTGGGTTTTGTATTGGCACCATGGCCAAACCCAGTACTTACAACCACGGGCTGTCATAACTCGCAGTGAAAAGTAACACCTGATATAGTAGTACAATTCATAACAATGCGACAATCTTGCAACAGGATGTACACACAAACCCTTTTCATGTGTGCAGGCCAAAGAATGGGCAAGATTTGGTATGATACAAAACAAGAGACAGCCGGAAGGTGTTTGGCGAAAGGAGTACTGTATGTCAAGGATAACGAGTGCTTTTGGTCAACGCATTGGGGTAGCCGTATGTGCTTTGGTTTTGAGCCTGATGGTGTTCCCGCCCGCAGGTATGGCTATGGAGTTTCATGAGTCTTCTGATACCGCTGTAGAAAACTCTGCTTCTGACACCAACCAAGCTGCATCTCAGGATACCAAGAGCGCTGAAGCCGAGCAAAAATACATCGAAGAGGAAATGGTTCCTCCGTCAGAGCCGGCTGTAATGCCCAATCTCGTTGGCATGAATTATGCCGATGCCAAAGAAATGATTAAGCATTTTGATATTAAATCTGTAACAACACTCCAGCATGAAGGCAATGCTGATAAGCCTTTTGGAATGTTTGGTGTCCTCAATCCCCACAATTGGGTAGTGTATTCTCAGGATTTTGAACCGGGCGAGTGCATTATTGTGCCGGTGGACCTCACCCTCTCGCTCGTACGTGTAAACATTGGCTTTGACGGCATGGACTTCTCAGAAATTCTCCGCATCCTGGGTATGTACTAATTTGTGGGCTACCAGGGGTATTGTGGGGGAAAAGAACCAAAACAATGGAAAAAAGTACGTTTGAATGCAAACGGTATTCGTCAAGGCTTCTTGAACGGCTGGGTTTTCAACTGATAAAAACCGTTGATGACACATATAAGGAAGATGCCAATGGAAACCCAATCATGATTAAGTCCCGGGTTTATAAGCTGATCATGTAGTGCAAATCCCTGCTTGTAGATATATTTGCTTGAAGTCATTCAACTATGATATATTCAGTTATACCAATGACATTCAAGCCATTGTCTCCAGGCATGTTGAGACGGTATGTCTTTTGTCCAAACTTTCTGAGGCGAAGCATCATATCAGCGTTTAGATCGATATGGATGAGTTGGATCTGACCACCGCCGAGAGTAAGGTTACATATTATTGATTCGGATGTATCCGGGGAATATCTGAGACGGTATCAATGCGATTGCCTGGACACTGAGGAGTTGGACGATATTCGAAAGAACGGATCGAAACCTGTATGTATATCTTCGCACAGAAAGGAGATCCTGAAACATGAAACGTTCAAATTTGATCGTTTTGTTTTTCGTCCTGGTTGCGCTGTTGCTGTCCGGCTGTGCCGGGTGCGCCGAAGTGCTGGCCCAAACAGAAGGGACACTGGCGGCCGAGCCGGAGGCGATGCCGGAGCTTATTGAAGCGGAAGATACGGCGCCCGCGGAGCATGAACCGACGCCGGAGGCCGCCAAAGCAGAGGCGGAAGAACTCACTCTCAGCTACGACGCGCGGGAGCAGACCTTCCGCGTGACCGGCACGCGGGATTATCTGAGCCTGAGCTTTCCGGAGGAGATCCTGAAAGCGTGGGTGCTGGAGGTCGAAGGCGAGGATTTCGCGATGAGCGTCTATCTGACGGTGCTGCGCGAGGAAGGCATGGACCTGCAGACAGAGCTGCCCGGCCTGATCGACAGGACAGCGAAAGGTCTCCGCTTTGTGCGGGAGTATCTACGCGAAAATGCAGGTGCGGCATACCCGTCCGCCCTTGCAGAGCTTCCGGTCGTCGTTAAGCTCGACAGACAATACGGGTATCGGGTAAACGAGGAGCAGATCACGCTGAAGTACAACGAGCGCGGAACCCACCGGGAGTTTGTGTACCTGCTCGCCCTGATGGACAGCGACGCTGTCGGTTGGGAGCATCTTGGCTACGCGTGGTACGTCGGCACCTGCTTCAATCCCTATACGGAAGTGATCGACATGTGGCCGGTCGTTCCCAAGCTGCCCTACTATGCGCAATGCATCGCCGGAGGCGTTGATCCCGAACATGTGAGCCCCGCGGATTACCGCACGTTCTACGACGCCTGCGCGAGGGTCTGCTTTGAAAGAGGATTGACGCACTGGGGCAGCTACTGTGAAAGCCTGCCGGTCACGAAAGAACCCGACTTTTCGCGATTTCAGAATATGGAGCCGGGAGATACCCTGTTGACGGCGTTTACAGCGGCGTCCTTCCTCAGCTGGCTGGACGAGGCCTACGGCTTTGAGCAGGTCAGTCTCTTCTGCTTTGGTCAGAAGCACTTCGAAGAGGCTTTTGGCACCGACTTCGAGACCGCCTATGAGGCTTGGAAGGCCTGGATCATCGACACGTATCCCCAAAGCTGAGCGCAGAGGAATCAGCTGAACAAAGGTGAGGGGGACAGCGTGCATGTTGTGATGCGGGAAAGGGAGTAAAGCGATGTGGAAATGCCCAAAGTGCGGACACACCTTCAAAAATGAGAACCAGCACCATTTCTGCGGGAAAGCGCCGGAGACGATTGACGAATACATCCTTGCACAGGATGAGGGAATGTGAGTAATATGAGAAGGATAGATAATGACGCTTTCTATGAATTTATAAAGCAATATGATCCAGATAGCGAGTATCATCTTGTCGGAGCGGTTGATTATTATCTATTATGTGATGATAAACCTTATGAGGGGATGAGATCTCATAGGGAAGCATTGTGTGTTGTCTTCGACTGGTTGGTAAAACAAAGCATAGAAAATAAAGAAAACGCTCGAACGATGCTGGGCGATCACGTTGCGGATCAATTGCGCCCTTTGATTTATGACATCGAAAAGGCGCAGTCTTCTCCGCTGGACCCGCAGGTGTTTTTTTACTGCCCGAATGTCGTAAGGATCGGTTATTATGGCGATGTCCATTATGACGCAGAATGGAGGCCGAATGATGATAACTGTGGTACGACGGTCCCTTATTGGTATGCTTTGATGGAACCGGTATACGGTAAAAGAAACAAGCCAGAAGACTTCAAAAAAGTGAACGAAGCTCTGTTTCCAGAAGGTACAGATGCGCTTGACATCTATGAATGGACAACAGACTGGTCAGATTATTTTGATGATGGACATGAATGGTATGGAGCGTGTTGCTGGAGTGTTTATGATAAGACCCTAAGCAGATATGCAGTAATGCTCGTATCGGCAACAGACTGACAGATTCCGGTTCGTCTGCCAGTAGAGGGTAAGTTTAATAATTCCTCGTGCAGGAAATCCGGTGGAGATGTTCTTACGGAACTATGTAGATTTATTCCCGCGAACGCCGGGGCCGCTGACATCCAAACGGACATATCGAGCCATGTTGAGACGGTAGTATTGATGTCGCGTATTCAGGTTTAATCGCGAACAAAGCATGGAAATACGGGCTTTCTGAGCACTGTAAAGAACGAGGTGGCAGGTTATGCCAAGACAATCCGTTTTTGATATGAAGGTATCAAAAGTATATCCACTGTTAGTGGCTAAGGCAGAAAAGAAAGGCCGCACCAAGGCAGAGGTTGATGAAGTCACCGCATGGCTCACCGGCTATGATATGAGCAGCGTGGATCTTGATATGACTTATACGGAGTTCTTTAATAACGCGCCTGCCTACAATCCACGTGCAGAAATGATCACCGGGTCCGTCTGCGGAGTGAAAGTTGAAACTATTGAAGACCCTCTGATGAAGAAGATCCGGCAGCTGGACAAGCTGGTTGATGAACTGGCAAAAGGAAAGCCGATGGAGAAAATACTACGGTAATAAAGGAGCGATGTCTTTTTGCTGCATGGCTACTTTCCCTATTGCTCCCGCATATTGAATTCAAATATGACGCCATCTTCCTGCTTGTTTTTATGCCCGGTATCAGTTTTTGTCACCACACCACCCATCCGTTGATAAAACTGCATGGCGTTTTTATTGTGAGGACTGCAATTGCAGGCAAAATGGTTGATCCCCTTTTCTCTGCAGTAATCCTTTAAAATGGCGAAGGCCTGTTTCCCGATCCCTCTGTATTGATACTCTTGCAACACATACAGGGAATGCAGCCATACATTGGAACCGGTATGCTGGAAAATGAAATATCCTATATTCTCGTCACCGTAATTGATCAGATATACCGTGAAGGATGGATCTGAAATCTTTTTCAAATCTTGCTGTTGATGCCATTCATAGTTAAAATCGTCAATGACCGTGTCCGGATAAATTCCCCGATATGTCGTATCCCAAATCTTCTGCCGGAGCATACTGATGATGACCTCGTCACCCGCCTTTGCGAGCACAAAGTCTATGCTCATCTTATAATCCCCCTTTCCATAATCTCATTTCCGTTGATGTCCATCTTGGGATCGCGTCCACAGTGCCAGTATACCTCATCTTTGGCATTGTAATGTGCGCCGGGACATTCTTGCTATAGAGGACAAGTAATTCTTCTGCGCAAACCATGAGTTATTCACATATCAAGCGTTGTATTATGTTATGAATACATTTGTCTTACGCTCCTTCAATGAGTAAAGAGGAGAATCAGGTATGAGCTGGAGTAAAAACTGGTGGATCGCGCTTGTACTAATACTTGTTGTTATTGGCGTGGGTGTTGGCGGGTTCTTTCTCGGCAAAAACGAGGCAGCATCACAATATCAGGCAGAACGCGAACTTAATATACTGCTCAATCGCAGTGACCTGGAGGGACTCGGCAATATTGAAGGCCCAATCTATGTGACGGGCCACAAGAGTCCGGACTCTGATACTGTTGGCAGCGCCATTGCCTATGCCGCTTTGCTTCAACAACTTGAATACGACGCACACCCTGTTGTCCTCGGGGACATCAACAACGAGACTAAATACGTATTGGAATTCGCTCAACTTAATGTACCTGAGCTGCTGGAAGACGCATCAGGATGCAATATTGTTCTGGTAGACCACAGCGAGTACATACAGTCAGCAGAAGGTTTGCGGGACGCAAACATCATAAGCATCATTGACCATCACGGAGATGGTACTGTTACAACCGGCAATCAACTCATATATGACTCAAGACCACTTGGATCAACAGCTACAATTGTATTGATACGGTATCGTAACTACGGCTTGGAACCTGATAAACAAGTTGCACTGGCTATGATAGGCGCAATCCTCTCGGACACTAAAAATCTTCAATCCAATTCCACCACCTCTGCAGACCGTGAAGCAATAAAGATGCTCAGCAGCATAGCAGGCAATCCGGACACAGAAAGTCTTTACCAAAACATGTTAAAGGCATCTCTGAGCTATGACGGCATGACTGACAATCAAATATTCTTTAGCGATTACAAAGAGTATGAAGTTGGCAGTAAAAAATTCTCCATTGGATGCATTAATGCATATGACGAAGAAACTGCCAAAGATATTGCGGAACGTATGAAAGAGCTGATGCAGTCAATCCTCGAGTCAGCCGGAATGGATATGACATTTGCACAAATCAGCATCTTCCATGATGATATAGATATGACCTATCTTATTCCTTCAGACGAAGCCACAGCTGAAGTGCTCGAAAGCGCTTTTGGCGATAAAGCAGAGTTTGACGGCACATCCTATATATTGAGCCCAGGCATATCAAGAAAACAAGTAACGGTCCCTGCAATCACAAACGTTCTCGAATCACATCCCCAAGAATAGCACCTCATGAGAGCATCAATATAATTAAAAGCTGCCGAGAAGCCCGCAAGGGTTTCTCGGCAGCTTTAGTTATTTCTTGCTAAACAGCAGCACAATCGCTATGCGGACTTCGCAATGATGTCACGCGTAGCTAGCCAGGCAAAGCTGATGATTGATGAAAGAGCGCCAATGTTGCCGTCATAGGTGAGTCCGCCTGCGGTGCCAATCTCGGCATAAAGACCGGGGATGGGCTCGTCATTTGCGCCAAGAACACGTGCACTGGTATCAATTACCAAACCGCCATAGTTGGTAGAAATGCCGGGCACGGTAACTACTGCATAGAAGGGACCTTCCTCAATAGGTATCGAGAAGTCAACGTTATTCTTGGGAACCACGAGATCAGCAGCGGTTCCGGCTTTTGCAGCCTCGTTGTATTCCGCAACGGTACGCAGAAGATTTGCCTTCGGGACCTTCCACTCATCAAAGAGCTTTTGAGCGAGTTCCTCGAGGGTCTCGGCCTCAAGCACAGTACCGCCGGCGTCTTTGATGATTTCAATGCGCTCTTTGTCGAGACGCTTTGATTTGCCAACCTTGTTTTCGCGAATATTCTGGTCAAGAATAACAAAGGCACGGCACCATTTTTGCTGAGCGGTCAGCTGGCAAAGAACGTTGTCGCCGAGGGCTTCGTCACCATAGCGCAGACCGTTTTGATTCACATAGATGCAGTACTTGCCCCAGCTCTGAATATTCGAGAAAATACCCTGCTGCTGAGGAATAAACGCGTCATCAACAATCTTCTCGTTCCACTCTTCAGGAGTAGTGGTGGTGATCCACGGATACGGAATGTGATGACCATAGAACGAGCTCATACCACGAGCCATCTTGCCGCCCACAGACAGACCCATGCGCAGACCGGCGCCGTCATTGAAAGGAGACGTACGGGTTCCCAAAAGGCTTCCGTAGGGGCTCATAAAGCTCTCAAGAAGACCCTTGTGAGCAGCATATCCACCACAGCAAAGCACAACGTTTGCGGCATCAAACGTAATGATTTTGCCCTCGGCATCATATGCTTTGGCACCTATAACGGCGCCTGATTCATTGGTAATCAGCTCAAAACCGCGGGTTTGGGTAAGAACGGTACCGCCGTTTTCTTCAATGTAGGAAACCATATACTTGGCAAACTCGATGTTGCCCTCAGGAGAAGCGAACTCATCGCCGCCAACCTTAACATACTTTCCGTCCCAAACAGCAGGTGCATCGGTTTCTTCTTGTAGCCACTCACCAAACTCGTCCCATGCTTCCATATATGCCGCACTAAGCGCAGGCTCGGCAAACTGCGAGTTCTGAAGAATGAGTTCCCAAGTAATATCATTGGTGCCAATACCCATGGTACCGCTGCAAAAGAACGCAGCGCCTCCGCAGCGTACAGAAGCTTCAATAAGAATGGGATTCAAGCCGGCGTATGCAAGGTGTGCGGTAGCACAAAGACCGCCAAAACCACCACCAATAACCAGAGCCTGTGTTGAGTAATCAGCAGAAGCTGCAAGCGATTCCTCCGCCATACCCAACGCAACCGGGCCCAAAGCAGCCAAACTCGCCGCTGCTCCCCCAGCAATAAGCCCACGCCTGCTAATTGACTGATCCATAAGACAATCCTTTCTCAAAAGTAAATAGGACAAGAAACAGTATGACTAATTGTTAAAATTTGTCTTCACATTTCATTGGTGAACTTATAAAAACTGTAAGATCGAGCCCAGAATAACCAAAAAACGCTTTTGTTCACAGGGGTGTTGTGGAAATGAAGCGCCTTGTGGCACAAAACACGACTACTGGGCAAGCTGCCGAGAAGCCCGCAAGGGTTTCTCGGCAGCTTTTAATCATTTTTGCTTTATGGCTTACTTACCTGCTTGGGCGAGTGCATCTGCTACTGCTTCTTTGATAGCGTTGCTGGTACGGGTAGCACCGGTTACACCATCTACCTCTACGGAATTTGCTGCAATAATCGCGGCAGGCACCTGGGCAATTGCTTCGTCGGCTTGTCCAACGGTCTCATTAAGTCTGAGAATAGTTATATCGCTGATGGCGTCACCGTCAAAGGCTACCTTTACCTTCATATAGCCACCCTTACCGTGGCCGGTGCCTACATATTCATTCTCTGCAAGACCCCAGTCAGGCTCTTCATCAACAATGTCAAGGTCATTAATAGTCACAGCAGAAAGATCTACATCGTCCTTTGCGGCAGCAGCGTTGTTACCGGCTATACGGCCAAAGACAACGCATTCACCAATGTTACCGCTGCCGTTGTACATATCAGGCCAAATTGCACCAAAGTCACCGGCGCTGAAGAGATGCGGAATCGCATTCCCGTCAATGTCAACAACAGCTGCATCCTTGTTTCGACGTGCACCGCCTTGAGTGTTATACATAGTAGGAACAAGCTTCATGTAATAATACGGTGCGGTACGCATGGGAACAACAGTATTTGCGGGACGGCCATAATCAGCGTCAGTACCATTGTCATAAGCAGCGTTATACACATCGATGGTCTTTTGGAGTGTCTCGGCATCGCAACCAATACCTGCTGCGAGTTCTTCTACGGTCTCGGCTTTCTGGAACCAGCCCTTATCAATTGCGCGGGCATTGCCGGCGCCGCCAAAGCAACCAAGGATGTTTGTGGCAGCAATAGAATCAGCATCAAGAATCCAGTAGGTAGGATCAGGACACGGAGTCTGGATTGAGCTTCCACCAAAGTCAATACGGCCATGACGGCTGTTAGCAGCCTCATTCAGGAAACGGGTACCGGCAGGACCAACCATAATACCAGCCTTGAGACGGAACGGTGAAATATAGATTGCGCGCTCCCACTCGTCCTCTTTGAAGCCCCAAATAAAGCCGGCAGAGTTGGACATATGCCACAGGTCAGCGCCGGCCTCAATAGCAATTTTAACACCGTCGCCATCGTTGTAAATAGCTGCTACCGGGTAGCAATATGCACGCTGTAAATAAGAACCAATCATCTTTTGGTTGTGCTCGTAACCACCCAAAGCCATAACAACACCATTGCGGGCAAGAATGTTTACCGCATTGCCCTCGCGCTCAACCTGAACACCAATTACCGCGTTAGTCATAGCGTCCTTAATGAGATGCTTGGCCGGAGATGCATACCAAACATCAATGTTTTCGCGCTTGTCAACGTTTTCATGAAGTAAGTAGTACAGAGGGCTTACGGTCTCACCGGCATTCACTACCCAGCCAATGTTATGACCGGCACCTTCAAGCCAGGGATTCTCGGTCCAGAAGAAACCTGAGCCCGGACTTCTATAACCCTCTTCGCCCAGGTTTACCTTAAGTTTCTCACCGTCGGCACCCATGGATACCAGCCAGTCGTAGTTGTCTACGCAGCCCTCGGCCATAGCACGGAAGCATTCCTCATCATAATCCTGATAATTACCACCCATGGCAATAAAGTACTTTACCAGGTCTTCTGTGTACTCAGCATCAACACCCATGCATACCTGGCCTGAGAAGATGGAGTCTCCGCCTTCTTGACCACGAGGGGCCTTCTCAACTATCAGAACCTTTGCACCTGCGTCTGCTGCGGTAATTGCTGCAGTAGCGCCAGCAACACCAAAACCAATAACTACTACATCATAATCTGCGCCAAACTCAACATCTTCACGCAATTGTGCCGCAAAAGCGCGCGACTCTGTACCAGCCACAAAAGCACAAGCAGCAGCTGTGGCTACACTACCGGTAACAAAGCCTCTGCGTGTAAGAACATGGGTGTCTTTCATGAGTTCCTCCTTAATTGGTTTACTAAAAGACGGGCCTTACTCAAAGCCCTTGTCCGTTTAGTATAGTAAACAACCGCTTAATACAATTCAATAAACACGGCAATAAACACGGCTGTTTATTCTCTAAACACGATGCATGTTACTGTTCAAGAGGAAGGTCAATAGATCAAGTAAACCACATTTCAGCTAAAAAGGAGACGCTGTGGGGTAGCTCGTGCTAAGAAAGAGACGCTGTGGTAAAACTCAAACTTAAAAGGAGACGCTGTGGAGTGAGCGTGGCTTCAAAAGAAATGCCTTTGGAATGAAAATGTCTAACAAATTTGAACTACCTTTTTAAAATGCCTGGTATATAAGTTACAACGTTATTAGCTTTCTTGACAAGGCGCTTCTACTTACCCCACAGCGTCTCCTTTTAAGTTTGAGTTTTACCACAGCGTCTCTTTCTTAGCACGAGCTACCCCACAGCGTCTCCTTTAAAGCATGAGCTACCCCACAGCGTCTCCTTTTTAGCTGAAATGTGGTTTACTTGATCTATTGACCTTCCTCGTGAACAATGATATGCATCGTTTGTGCTGTCATAAGGGAAACTGTACACAGGGCTTCAATGGGTGAGGTAATTTAAACTCGATGAAAACATCCATTAGACGGGTTTATACTCAACCCATCTTCCGTCCTTGAGTGTTTCGAACACTCCCCAATCCGGTTTCCCCGTATCTCGGCCTTTTACGCGAATGGGTATGAATGCATCATGCTGACAATCAGGCAATGGGTCTTCAATATCTATCCAACCCTGTTCATCAATCAAGTCATTCCAATCTTCAAATAAGTCTTCTAATGAATCATAACAACAGTCAGATGAGCATTGGACCGCATCTAAGCTGTCATACTCAAAGAGATAAAACCCTTCTTTGGTTTCATAAAGCATGATTTTGAAGACAGGGCTTTTCTCATCCCCTTGTATAGGCTCTTTAAGATAGGCATACTTTCTCATAAACCCCTCTTTTCAACAGTAATCTGCTGTCAGTTCTCATTATATATCGAAATGAGAAGTAGTTGTCTCATCAACAAGGCCAGGCATATGCTCATGATTTGGTTGGTCTTGGGATGATCCTTAGAAATAATGGGAATATAATAAAACTAACAAAAAGAGTTAGGGGGTCCTGAAAATGGAGTGGCTTATTTGGCCTGTTATAATGATTCCTGTAAGCGCCGGTTTTACACTGGGTATTTATGCCTGGCATCGTAAAGCACCTATGTGGTTTTGGTCCGGGAGCTCAGTCAGTGAAGATGAAATCACGGATGTTCCGGCATACAACAGAGCAAATGGCATCATGTGGATTGCGTTTTCTGCGATATTCTGGTTCAGCACATTCCTTGGACTCTTAAACCTAGAAGCAGCCGGAATCTTTTTGATTGCAGGCTGCATCATAGGAGTCATTGGCTTATTTATTGCTTATGGGAAGATTTATGCCAAATACCATTTTTTATAATGATGGTCTCCAAACAAACAACCCTTCTCCGGCAGCAATGGTCTTGACGAGTTCCAAGAGCTTCTCGTCCGGATTATAGAGGGTCATAGAGGTATTATCAGGCTCTGAAATAATCATAGCATCATCCAACAAAATTGGGAGATACTGCTTTTGTATCTCTTCTGCAACGAGTTTTGGAGAAGGATTATATGTTGCTCCTTCATCTATGGAGACACGCCTGTAGCAATTGAGCTTTAATACAACGTTAATGTGCTTCTCCTTGATAACTGCCAGCTGCTCTTTTTCAAGAAAGTACTTCTCGACAGCAAAATACTGTCCCGAGCTGTCCTCCGGAACCCGCTCCGGCAGAATATCAATAATCCAATATGTCGTTTGAAGCAATTCGTCAATTGTTTTTTTGCATTTTGGATTCAGCATAGACCGCCACGCGTCCTTTCCCAAATTCTTCGCGAATGTCCCATGGGAAAATAACATAAGCCCCGCCATTCTCAGGCATCTCATGAATCATTCCGTCATATTCATGTGATTTTAAGGGCTCCATGCTACTTCCTAGCTCTGTTTATAATCCTCTGCCGTAATGAGCAGATGGACCATATTGTTTTCATGTTTAATTTCTTTAAAGCCACAGTCAAGATGAACTTTCATTGCAACTTGGCGCTCATCTTCTTCAAAATCGTTGTGGATAGCGTTGACTTTTAGTGTCTCAAAGGCGTATTTCAAGAGCAGACCCAGTGCTTCTTTTGCATAACCGCATCCCCGGTACTTTGCTTCAATGACAATTCCCATATCGTAATACTCATCACAGCTTTTATGAACATTTACTTCGCCAATAAAGGTATTATCTTTTTTGCGAAGAATGTAAGCATAGAATCGCTCCGGTTCACGGCCAATGAAGTAGTCGTACCATTCCTGCCACTCACTTTGGGGGAAATCAATACATCCGGTGTCTTTATGATAGCCACTAAAGTTAAGGTCATAACCTTTATTGTATGACATGGTATCAGGGTCTGACATAATCTTTTGCCGGTAATCCAATTGCTGTAATTGTGGGACATATAAACAGAGTCTTTCTTGCATTCTTGCTCCTTATGCAGCGTCCGGAAGCTCTTCTTCATACGAGAAAACATCTGTCCAATCACGCGGCTGATACTGTTCTGAAGCTTTGGTTATACCATCTGCATAAATCTGGGCAAAGTCGTTTTTCATGGAAACCGGAATGTATCCTTTTGCGGTATAGTCCTCAGACTTTGTTGCCCAGTCCTGGGTGCCCCATTCTCTCACATTATCATCAGCAACAATCATATATGCCTGGGCCGGATACGGGTTTCTGCTATCGAGCGTATAGTTCATCATGCTCGTATCGCTTCCGCTGTTTCCAAAAGCGAGCACCGGACGCTGGCCAATTTCTCTTTCGATATAGATGGATTTGTTGCCATGAAGATTTTCCTGCAAAAATCCACCGGTAAGAATCAGTTCATCTCCGTCTGCATATTTAAAATTCATGTTTAACGGTTCGTCTTCATATCCTTTTTGCTTCACTTCAAAATCTGTACCAATCACATGGCTTGGCGTGACAAAGTCTTTAATGGGCGAATTTGCCATAATCGCCCGGACAATTATGCGCTCCGTACCGCTGACCACATAGATGGTAAAACCGTTCTCATACAAGTATTCAACCAATTCGGCCATGGGAAGATAATAATTGTCACAGTATCGCATGTTATTGAAACTCGAAGTATACTTCTGTCCAAATTCAACCGCATAGTTATAGAGCTCTTCCACCGTCATTCCGGCATAAGCCTTGGCACCGTTTCTCGCGAATTCCTCGGCCGGAAGATACTCTAACTCTTTGGGCGCTGCAATTTGTTTTAATTCATTCGAGACACTCTCTGGGTGGTCAACCAAGCAAAACTCAATAAACATCATGATGTCGTAGTAGGAATAATCTGTTTCGCAGATCAGCGTTCCGTCCATGTCAAACACAGCAATACGGTCCTTCTCGGGAATATAATTATCCGGGTCATTTGGGTTGGTTACTTTGGATACATAGTCTCTGAGACTTTGCGCCACTGATGAGTCTTGTGACCAGTATGTGGAAAGCGGCGGCTCCTCTTTTTCTGTTGAATAAGATATGGCGATAATACTTGCTATTGCTGCACAAACGAGTATGGTTCCAATGATGATAACAAAGATTAGTTTTTTTCTGAACGCTCATCTCAATATTCTCCTTCTTGCCCGTTTCTCTTGATACCATTAAATGATTTCAACCTGCTCATACTCTGTTCCGGGATTCTTTTGAACAGCGGTAAAGAACGGGGTTTCATAGACAATCTGATTAGGGAAATTTGAATCATATACTGACACATATCTAAACCTTGGAACCTGATTGAAGTGTTTAACGGCCACGTAATCTGTGACGCTGAAAATTCCAAATAGCAGGATGGCACAGCCAACGATACTTAATATGCACAAGCTTCTCTTGCGCAATACCGTTTTGATCATTAAATAAACCCCAATAAGAAGAATGGTACTTCCCAGTATCGCGTAAATACTTCCCCAACTGCTGTCACTTGGAAAAATCGCTAAAGCCGAGACGATGATAAATATGCCGAAGATTGACATCAAATAGCCAACCACTTTTTGTTTTCCGACTTTTACCTCATTATGACTATATTCTGCCATTTTCGCAGCAGTATCTCTTGTTTCCTGATCCATGTTCTCGCTTTTCCTTTCTCCGTTTATGATCTCGGGTATGCTCACTTCGTAAAAATCGGCTAATTCGACAAGCATACTGATGTCTGGCATATTGCTTCCTGTCTCCCATCGGGATACTGTTCTGTTGGAAACATTAAGCTGCTCGGCCAGACTCTCCTGAGTAAGGTTCTTTTCTTTTCTCAGCTCTTTGAGAAAAGATCCAATCTTGACTTGATCCATAGGGGGCAACCTCCTTTCTGTAGCCATCATAGGTCTGCCGCTACGTAATTACCACGACACAAAGCGAGAAATGCCGTATTGTGCTGGCAGACACACTTGTCTAATATCTATCCCTCAAAACAAGTGCGCATATATTCTATTGAGGCCGGTGATATACCACATGAACGGGCTACTGATTGCCAATGGGCGATAGATGCCTTCATGTGCGATAATGTTTTCTGCGCTTCGCTTGGACTTACCCGATAATACTCGCACGTTTTTAATACCAGTTCAACGCTGGCAGAATTGTCATCGAGGTCTATGGCATTTCGCAGGAATTTTTGCCCGTTGCCTGGAGTTGGGTTAATATCAAATGCCGGAGAAAGCCGCCAGCCTTTTGTATCCCAGAGAAAACCGTGATTGCGCATATGATCATCAGTATTACCAATTAAACATGAGAAGAGGATCCTTCTCCAAAGCTCAGGAATATCTGCTTGGGGTTGTGAACCCTCTTCTTCAAGAAACTCTGCCAGCTCTAAATAAGAATAAAATCCCCCGTCAACTCCCTGAATTGCAGAAAGACCACTGAGATATGGAATTCGCCGGTCATTGTCTCTGTCGAATCGCTCCAACAACAGTATCGCACGTTTGTCAATACGTACCAACCGCGTAGCAGGAACACGTATGTTGCATGTATGCGCAAGTTTAAGAGCGACCTGCTCCCATGCACAGATATCTTCTGTCATTGTTTCATGTGCTTTAGGGAACTTAGCAATCATAAGAACATTCTGCTCGTTACGTACAGAAGCTTTGGGTCTGGCGCCTCCTAAGCTTGAACCGGCTTCAATTAGATCTTTAAGATTAATTGTTGTGTCAGAATCAAAAGAATCTGCTTGTGAGAGCAAGGTCGGGAGGGCTATTTCACGTGGAACACCCGTGGGTAGCGGTGCCTGTGCTACATCATGGTGCCAAAATCTCAAAGCGCCTTGCCGGGCAATATCACTTACACCGCACAAAAAATCGGATTCCAATAAGGTTCTGCTGGTCCGGTTTTCTAAACGGGCATTGTATGATTCTTCTCGTAATAAGAGATTACGGCCCCATCTGTCGGGCATGGTGTCACTGAATGCTGCAAACATTGCCCCGCTTCGAGCTTGCTGAATTCCGGGCGTAAGCGGGAGGTCGGGCGAAATCTTGAATGCCTTAGGATTGTTGAGATATTGGGAATCATACGCAAAGCTCACAGATTCAAGCCCATGTTTAGAATGGGTAAACAGTATACCAACAGGTACATCTATTCCACCGATCTGTATAGTTACCGAGAGTTCCATGTTATTTCCTGACTCTCAGGGGTGTATCTTCGTTGGCCCGGAGTTTGCCAATATCAGTATTGAGCGGGTCCGTTGCATCTACCACAGGATCCATAAGACCAAGAATACGCACCACGCGCAAAAAGTTCTCAAGCGTACCGCTGCCATGATTGAGAATGTTACGAACGGTAGGAACCGACAGATTGGCGCGCTCAGCCAATAGTTCTACCGTTATACGCTGTTGTCTGCGTGCAAGATCAAGATTCATTGCAATATTGCGTTGCGCCCGTGCAACCGGAATGGGAGTTTTGCCTGCCATTTAAAACCTCTATAACAGCAAAATATTTTACTGTTAACTATTATAACGTAATATATTTTTCTGTAAAGCATTCCACGAAAGGTTCTTCTCGATCAAAACGCTGTAAGAGATATGATTATCTTTGCCGGTAGTCTAATTGCTGTAATTGTGGGACATATAAACAGAGTCTGTCTTGCATTCTTGCTCCTCCAAGGACCGGTTTATTGTACAAAGCAATATTTTAATCACTCAGCCAGATACCCGTGCACAGATTTTAGCGATTCATGACAACTCAAACGCATTTAAGCTGTCATATCATCATAGCTCAACCCCTCATGCCGAGAAGTCCGCGCCTTTGACCTGCACGTTCTTCTCGGTATGAGATCATGTGCCTGCTGTTATGACAGCTTAAATGCGTTTGAGTTGTCATGAATCGCTAAAATCTGTGCACGGGTATCTGGCTCAAAGGTCAAATGCCAAGAAAGGTCCTCTGAAACCAAAAAGGGGCGAACCCGGAGGTCCGCCCCTTCTGTTTAAATCAGACTCTAGCTGGTGTTATGTTTATTAGCTAATCTCACCGGGGAGCGACTTGCCGGGCTCGTGAACCTTGCCGGCTACGCCACCCTGGTACTCTGCGGGACCATACCAGTCCTCGGCAACGGCAGCGCCAAGGTTCTCCTCAATAATGGTGCGGGCTGCGCGGAGACCGGTCCACAGGCCAAGCTTCTGGCTCATGCCAAGCTCACGCTGCTGGCTGTGCCAACCGCTGACGGCAATACCGCCGGCATAGAGGCCCGAGATTGGGGTGAAGTACATATCGCAGACCTGAGCGAGAGCATTAATGCGGATGCCGTTGTTGGTCTGGAGAACTACCGGCTGGCACTCAAAACCATAGTATGGGCCTTCGCCCAGAGCAATCATGTACTCGGGGCCCTTGCCAAACTTCTTGTCGCCTTCGCCTGCTACGCAGTCGGCCTCATAGGCTTCCATGTCAGCAACAAAGGGCTCTACGGGCAGGCCCATAGCCTCGGCCAGCTCAGCATAGGTGTCGGCCTTGAATACAACTTCGCCGTCAACAGATTCCTCAATTTCATCAGCAACGGGTGTCGGAAGATCCTGGTAATAATAGCTCTTGTGATCTGAACCGTAGGTCTCAAAGTAATCAATAAGTGTCTTGCTCATAACCGAGAAGACCTTGCCCTGGTTGCAGAAGTCATGGCTCTGGCCGCCACGGGATGAAGAATAGTCCTCACTGTTAAAGCGGGTACCATACTGGTTTACAAACACGTTCTTGTACTGCATTGAAGCAGCAACGCTCAGAGGATCCCAGAGAGCATATCCCTTGACGGTAACCCAGCCGGAGGTAGGATCGCAGCCCTTGGCCTTACCATGGGCAGTATACTCAACCATGAGGTGGCCGTCGCCGTCCTGGCCAAGGCCAACAGGCATGCACTTAGCTACATCGAGACCGGTGTAGTAGGAGAGAAGCTCCATGTTGGTGCCCATGCCGCCGGTAGCGAGCATGACAGCCTTAGCCTTTACGTTGGTGTATGCGCCGGAATTAACATCCTTAATCTGGACACCGGTGCAGGTGTGGTCGTCATCCATAAGGAGAGCGATGGCCTGGGTGTTCAGGCGGTAATCAATGCTTGCATATGCGGGGTCGCCGGTAATAATGCCAATGAGGGTATCAACGCAGCGGTTGCCCTGATGGCCAAGGTAATAATGGAAGTCGGTCGCAAGCTCAACACCGTGCTTGTCATAGAGCCAAGCCGAGACTTTGCCGTTCTCGCTGTTAACTTCAGCCCACAAAATACCGCTGAAGAGGAACATCTTGCCCTTAGCACGCTCCATACCGGCAGTCAGAGCCTCCTGATAAGGCACCGAGAGACCGGGGGCGTTAATCTCAGCCAGGTTGGTGTTGCCACCGGGTACGGTCTCTTTGTCGATAAGCAGTACTTTGGCCTCGGGGTCCTGCTCGGCAAGAAGCATGGCGCAGCTCATACCTGAGATACCGGTGCCAACAACTACAACGTCAAACTCTTCTTCAGCAGATGCCTCGTGTACAATGCCAATCTCGTCAGGGTTCGGGTACTTTGTGTACTTGGTGCCCACGCCGGCGGACTCGTCTGCCAATGCGATGGTACCCATCATGCTACCAGCTGCCAAACCGGCTGCAGCGACGGCGCTTCCACCCACAAAAGCACGCCTAGAAACACTCGTCTCACGCTTCATAATGTCCCTCCAATCGACCTTACATTACCTCGGCATTCGCACCGGAATAACCCGGTGATACGATGTCTTAAAACGTGATTATAGGACTATAGTGTTATGTTGTAAACCAATTTGCAGACAGCCGTCTGCCTGGTATGTTTATGTTAATAAGAAAAATGATTGTATACGTAACCGTTCCCACGCGTTTTTTATCGACACAGCGATTACCCGATGTTTCCTCGCTAATTCATAATTAATTCACGCATTCTCCTCAATTCTGTCTTATTCTTTTACGCATTCGCACACGATGCGATACAACGCATTTGCGCTGAGTTGAGAGTAGACAATAGAGAGGAAGGACACGGCATGAAACAAACAAGCATCTCAAGACGCAGTTTGGTTACCGGTGCTGCTGCAGTCGCAGCATGCGCGGCTGTTGCCGGCATTGCACAGGCAAACGAGCAGCAAATCCCGCAGAGCTGGGACATGGAGGCTGATATTGTGGTCATTGGCTCGGGCGGCGCGGGCATGGCAGCAGCCTGCAAGGCACGCGAAGCCGGCGCCAGTGTTCTTGTGCTCGAGAAGCTCGGCGCTACCGGTGGCGATACGGCTCTGAGCGGCCAGACTTCAATTGGTCCCTGGCCGGCATATGAGGCCGAGCTTGGCGTTGAGGATTCTATTGAGCTTTACCTGGAAGAGCAGGCAAACAGCTATAAGTGGGGCGCCTTTGCCGAGAAGGGCCGCGAATTCCCTGCCGAGCATCCTTTTACTGAGCTCCAAAGCGAACTCCATGCTGAGATGATGGAGTGGACCCGCGACACGGTTGGCGTAGGCTGGACTCTTGGCTCAGCTCCCACAGATCCCAACACAGAAGGCGTTTTGCCACAACCTACCTGGAACTCTGTAAGCACACGTTCATTCATGGCTATGGATCCTGCAAACTCCGTTATGGCTGCCTTTAATGCGTATGCCAAGAACATTGGCGTTGACATCAGAATGCGCACCGAGGCTGACCGCCTCATCACCAACGAGGCCGGCAGGGTCATTGGCGTCTGGGCATATGACGAGAATGACGAGGCTATCGCTGTTAAGGCCGCAAAGGCCGTTATTGTTGCTACCGGTGGTTTTAGCGCAAACCGCGGCATGATGGAGCGCTACCTCCCCATTACCAAGGGAATTTTGGGCGGCGGTTCATACGGCGTAACCGGTGACGGTATCCGCATGGTGCGCCAGGTTGGCGGCACCATTTCTGAGATGGACCTTGGTTGCCACTGGTACCCCTTTGAGGCAGGCACCAACTCAGGCCAATACTCCACAACCCTTGTTCTGTTTGGCGGGTATGGCGGCGTAGTCCCCATTAGCCAGCAGCCCGGCGTTATGCTCAACTATGAGGGCAAGCGCTTTGTT
>JAFWFL010000001.1 GCA_017515595.1 Coriobacteriales bacterium | reverse complement strand
TTTATCTGCTCCGGCAGCAATCATAGTGCGCAGACTCATAACATCGCGAAAACCTCCGCCCACGGCAAAGGGAATGCGCACCTGCCGCGCCGCGCGCGAAGCCATGTCAATGGTAGTAGCGCGGTTATCGCTTGTTGCGGTAATGTCCAAAAATATAACTTCATCTGCGCCTTCGCGGTCATACACACTCGCAAGCTCCACGGGGTCACCGGCATCGCGCAGATTCACAAAATTCACGCCTTTAACTACGCGGCCGTCTTTTACATCCATGCAGGGAATTACACGTTTTGCGAGCATGGACCGCTCCCTTCTTTGGTGGCTTGTACAACGTCAAGAGCCTCTTTGAGTGTAAAATTGCCCTCATAAAGAGCCCGGCCTGTGATGGCGCCTTCTATAACCGTTGCCGGCAGGGCTGCCAGAGCTTTGAGGTCATCAAGGTTTGCTATACCGCCCGAGGCAACCACCGGGAAGCCGGCCACCTGGGCTATGTGGGAATACGCACAGGTATTGATACCGGTTTGCATGCCGTCGCGGGCAATGTCGGTAAATACAAGGTGCTTAAAGCCCTTCTCGGCCAGAGATGCTATGAGATCATCAGCCTTTATGCGGGTGTCTTCGCGCCAGCCGTTAATGGCAACTATTCCATCCTGAGCTGCAATGTCGGCAACCAAAAGATCTCCGAACTCGCGGGCCGCTTCTGAGGCAAACTCAGGTTCACGTACCAGCACGGTGCCTAGGGCTATGCGCGATGCACCAAGGTTTGCGAGCTCCTCAATGCGAGACAGAGAACGCACGCCGCCGCCCACATCAATTTGGATGCCTTCAATCTGGCAGAGCGCACCAATGGCTGCCTTGTTTGCAGCCTGCGCTGCCTCGTCTTCTTCAAAGGTTGCCGAGAGGTCAACCACGTGAATCCAGACAGCGCCTTGTTCTTTGAACCCGTAGGCAATGCTTACCGGGTCATTTGAATAAATGTTCATGTCTTCGCGCTTGCCGCGCTTGAGCCGCACCACATTACCTGCTATGAGGTCTATCGCCGGGAACACAATCATGCGTTATCCCTCCTCACAGAGACGCACAAAGTTGCTGATAATGCGTGCTCCGGCGCCGCTTGATTTCTCGGGATGGAACTGGCAGCCAAAGATTCTGCCGCCGTCCCAAATGGCGCTCACAAAGGGCAGCGCATGCTCGGTACGTGCAACAATGATGCCCGGGTCAAGAGGCTCGCACACATAAGAATGCGTGAAATAAAAGTACGTACCTTCTTCTATGCTGCGCCATAAGGGGCAAATATCCGCCTGTTTGGTAAGCATGGCTGAGTTCCAGCCCATATGAGGCACCTTAACGCCGCTGCCTTCCATGCGCACAACTTCGCCGCCAAGGAGCCCGAGTCCGGCTACCCACTGCGGCGCCTGAGAAGACCCGCCTTCAGAGGTCTGCGCGCACGTTGCCCCGCCGCCAACCTGCGAACCAAACGATGCGGCATGCTCGTTGCCGCGCTCAAACAAAAGCTGCATTCCCAGGCAGATGCCCAAAATGGGAACGCCTGCCTGCGCGCAGGCTTTAATGGCTTCCGCCTGGCCTGATGCCTCCATATATTCCATGGCGTCGGCAAACGCGCCAACGCCCGGCACAATAACGCCCTGAGCTTGGGTTATCTTATCAAGGGCATCGGTCACACACGCCGTGCCTCCGGCTGCGTCTACCGCCTGCTCAACCGAGAGCAAATTCCCTTTATGATAATCTACTACTGCAATATAGCCGCTCATTTACAGGCTCCCCTTGGTAGAGGGAACACCTGATACCCGGGGGTCAAGACGCGTCGCCTGCATGAGCGCACGCGCAACCGCCTTAAACGCGGCTTCAATAATATGGTGGGAGTTTGAACCCACAATCTGGCGCACATGGAGCGTAATGCCTGCGTTTGCGGCAAAAGCAATCATAAACTCTCTTACCAGCTGGGTGTCAAACGTACCAACGCGCTCGGTTGGGATGTTAAGATCATAAAACGCAGCGCCCCGGCCCGAGATATCTATTACCGCAAGCACAAGCGACTCGTCCATGGGAACAAACGCATTGCCATAGCGCGTAATACCGCGGGCTTCTCCCAAAGCTTCGCGCACTGCATTACCCAGCACAATGCCAACATCCTCAACCGTATGATGGTCATCTACCTCGACATCGCCGTGCGCTATAACCTCAAGGTCAAACAGGCCGTGCCGCGCAAAAGCGTCGAGCATGTGGTCAAGAAACGGAACACCTGTATCTATAGTAGCATCGCCCTCACCGTCAAGGTCGAGAAACACACGGATGTCGGTCTCACGCGTTTGTCTGCCAATACGTGTAGCGCGTCCAATGGGCGGCATATAGCTCTCTTGCTCAGACATAGTGCACACTCCTTACTTACAGCCAAAAATCTCACGGAGAGCACATATGAGCTGTCCGTTTTGTTCCTGCGTGCCAACCGTAAAGCGCAGACATCCTCCCAAACCTAGCGTGCGCGAAAAATTGCGAACCAAAATCGAGTACTTGTTCGCGAGAATCTCATGAACATCAGTTGCGGTCATTCCGGCAACGTTTTCCTGAATACGCAGCATAATAAAGTTTGCTTCGCTGGGGAACGGCTCCAAAGCTGTTGCGCCATACGCAGCCCGGGTATCCTGTGCCAGCTGAAGGAGGTCCTCCAGCAAAGCCGCGCGGTTCTCGACCAGCCGGGTTGTTATTTTATCAAGCTCAGATGCATGTTCAAGCACAACCTCGGCCACAGTCTGGTCTAAGCTCGATACCGAGTAGGGCTGGCGCACTGCCAAAAGAACATCTGCCACGGGCTTAGGCGCAATTATGTAGCCAAGCCGGGCTCCTGCCAGGGCATATGCTTTGCTCAGGGTGCGCAATACACAAACATTGTCATACCGGGAAACAAGCGGGACACAGCTCGAACCGCTTGGCGCAAACTCGCCGTATGCCTCGTCAACCAACACAAGAGCGCCGGTAGATTGCGCGAGTTTCTCCACAAAAGCGGGGTTGGCAAGGTTGCCGGTGGGGTTATTGGGCGAGGTCACCACAATAAGCGACACTTCGGGATCCTGTGCGGCTTTGAGCAGCGCGTCTTCATTTACATCAAAGTTGGAATGACGCGGCGCCTCAATGACCTTTGTCAGCGTAAGCTCAGCATACAGGGCATATGACGAGAAGGTGGGTGTGCAATTAACAAGCGCTCTTCCCGGCCCGCCGTAAGCGAGCTCAATGTTAAACAAAAGCTCATCTCCGCCATTTGACACAACAATGTTTGCCGGCTCCACATTCCATTTCTGGGCGAGAAGCCCGCGCAGACGCGGGGCCGTTGCCAGCGGATACCGGTTAATTTCTACGGCAGCAAGGCGCGATAAGGCCTCCTGCCAAACACTTTGAGGCATACCGTAGGAGTTCTCGTTTGCCGAGAGCATAATGCGAACCTCGCGCATATCAGGGTCATAGGGCTCGAGATTAGCGAGATCAGCGCGAATTAAAGGCGTGTTCATAGGCGTTCTTGTATCCTTACCGTTACTGAATGTCTTCTTCTTCGTCGTATTCTGCATATACATCGTTCATGATCTCAGCCTGGGCTTCTTGCTGGTATTCCTCCATGACCGTACGGCGCAAAAGCGCGCTTTGTGCGTGCGCCCACAAACCCTCTGCCGTGGCAAGCGTTACTACATCATCACAGTCAGCCTCAAGGCCCTCGTATGAATAGCAAATGACCGAGGACTTCTTAACAAACTGCTCAACCGAAAGCGGACTCGAGAAGCGCGCGGTACCGCCCGTGGGGAGCGTGTGGTTTGGTCCGGCAACATAGTCGCCCAACGGCTCTGAACTCCAGGTTCCTACAAATATTGCGCCTGCGTTTACAATGCGGCCCAAAAGCTCCATGCCCTCAAACGTCTGAATCTCAAGATGTTCGGGAGCAATGACGTTAACTGCTTCTATTGCCTGATCCATGTATTCGCACACCACAATGGTTCCGTTGTTTTCCCAAGATGCACGGGTAATTTCCTGGCGGGGACTCCTCAGGAGATATTCCTCAATGTATTTCTCAATTAAACTCGGAAGCGTTGGATCAATGGTTACCAAATACGAGGTAGCCATGGGGTCATGCTCGGCCTGAGCCATAAGATCCATCGCAACCAAACGCGGATCTGCTGTTTCATCTGCCAGAACACAAACCTCTGAAGGACCGGCTACCATATCAATACCGCAATCGCCCGAGACGAGCTTTTTCGCGGCGGCAACATATGCGTTACCGGGTCCCGTGATTTTGGCAACCTTGGGAATTGATTCTGTACCGTAAGCAAGGGCGGCAATTGCCTGAGCTCCGCCCACGGTATAAATCTCATCAACGCCGGCAATATATGCGGCGCAAAGCGTATAGGGAGAAAGCAGACCGTCTGCCTGGGGAGGCGTAACCATAATGACGCGCTTGACACCGGCAACCTTGGCCGGGATCGCGTTCATAAGCACGGTAGAGGGGTATTGGGCACGGCCTCCCGGAACATAAATGCCCACACTCTCAAGAGGGGTTACCTTCTGACCTAAAATGGTTCCGTCCTCACGCGTCATAAACCAGGACTGCTGTACTTCCCGGCGATGAAAATCGCGAATTTGTTCTGCGGCTTTTTTGCAGGATTCCAGGAACTCTTCGCCCACTACCTGGAGCGCTTCTTTAACCATCTCTGGGTCTACGGCAAAAGTCTCGAGCTCAACGTGGTCAAAACGGCTCTCATACTCCAGAAGTGCAGCGTCGCCACGTTCGCGAAAGTCGTTCACAATTTTGCCGGCTGCCTCGAGAACCTCGGCCGGCAGAGATCCCTTGCGCGAAAGCATGGACTCAACCAGGTGCTCGTCTTGTGCAAGATTTATAATCTTCATTTGGAGAAACTCCTTTTCTTAGCTGGTTTCATTATTCAACATACGTAGTGTATACCGCGTAGATGTCCAATATGTTTAGGAACCGGAACTGTCGCAAAGTGATTGCAAAAACGCTTACTTTGTAACGGCGGCTTTTAAGGATTTGGCAAATTCATAGACTCTCGGGTCAGTGCGTGCCGAGGCCGGGTTTGCAAACAGATGCGCTGTGCACTGCATCACTTCATCTACCACTACGAGGTTATTCTCCCTCAGAGTTGTGCCCGTCGCAGTAATATCTACAATGCGGTCAGCCATTCCTACCAGAGGGGCAAGTTCAATGTTACCATGGAACTTGAGAATATCTGCCGCGATGCCGTGGCTCGCATAATAAGCCCTCGTAATGCGCGGATACTTGGTTGCAACGCGTATAGCGCCCAAGCGGCGGTAGTTCTCTTCTACCTGCTCACGGGTACCGTCTGGCTCGGCCACCACAAAACGGCATGCGCCAAAGTCAAGATTCACGAGATCCATAACATCAAGGTTCGCCTCAAAAAGCGAATCTTTGCCGCAGATTCCGCAGTCTGCTCCGCCAAAAGCCACAAATGCCGGAGCGTCGGTTGCCCGCACAATAATATATTCAATATTGTCAGGTCCCATTATGGTGAGTTGTCTGCCCGGATCTGCCAGATCTTTTACGTCATAGCCTGCCTTATCAAGAAGGCTCACCGCATCTTTAAAGAGCGAACCTTTTGAGATGGCAACACGGAGCGGACGGTTTTGTGCGAGCGATTGTTTGTCGAGCGCCAACTGCAGCGTATCGAGCGAAAGCGCGAACCCGGCTGCGGGGCGCGGAGCTCCGTAGCGCTCAAATACATGGTCATAACGGCCGCCGCTACCCAAGCAAGCTCCCAGTCCGGGTGCATATGCCGCGCACACAATGCCCGAGTAATAACCAAACGAGCCCATGAGCGAAAAATCTATGCGCAGCTCAGACTCAAAGGTCACATGGCTCACAAGATAGTCAAGACCGTCAAACCCGCAATCTTCGACACAGCCCAAAGGCTCAATCAAAGCCCGTGCTTGAGCAATTGCTTCTGGACCGCCCTGTACGCGTACCAGAGCCTTAAGCGCATACGCCAATGCGTCGCCCGTCTGATCTTTTGCGCTGTCTACGAGCTCATCCAAAGCAACCATATTATTGTCACGACAGGCTTCGCGCACCTGCGTGCACCATGCTTGCGGCATATTGCTGGCCTCAAGCAGGGCATTCATGGGCTGAACACTACCTAAAGCTATGAGAGGATGTGTAAGGCCGCTTGCCGTAAGCGCTTTGTCCATAAGCAAAAGCACCTCGGCATCGGCCTCTACGCCTGCATCTCCAATAAGCTCTATACCCAGCTGGGTAAACTGTCTCGCCTCACCGCGCAGCGCGTCCTTCTCGGTAAAAACCGGAGCGGTATAGCGCAGGCGAACCGGTTCACAAACATCACTCATACGGGCCGAGACCATACGCGCAATGGGCAGCGTAACATCAGGACGCAGCATAAGCATAGAACCGTCGCGGTCAAACAACCTGAAGGTGTGCTCGGCTGACAGGTCTGTGGGATCAATCAGATCGCGCTGTTCAAGCAGGGGTGTCTCGACCGGCTTATAACCGGCATCAGCAAAACACCTGGTAACCTGAGCGCCAATATTCTCGCGCCAGAGCGCCTCATCAGGCAGAATGTCGCGCATCCCGCGCGGGGTAGAAAGTGCCATAAAAAAGAATCTCCCTTGGTCAGAAAATCCCGATAAAGTTGTGCTGTGACACTTTAGTACAGTAGAGTGCTAAAGTATATGAGAGATTGAAGAATTCCCCAGTCTATATGAAGCGCACACAATGTTGTGTAAATACGAGATACTGTCCACGGCAGCCCCTCGCGTTAATTTAGGGATCGGCGAACGGGAGCGGCAAAAGCTGTATAATGAAATACTTCTGTTTTACGTCCCGTAGAAAGGAAGCCGCATGGGTTTTGTCCACCTGCACTGCCACACCGAGTATTCTCTGCTTGACGGTATTACACGCCTCAAAGATATGGCAACGCGTGCCTGGAAACTGGGCATGCCGGCGTGCGCCATCACTGATCATGGATATATGTTTGGCTGTGCACAGTGGTATCTTGATGCCCAGATCGCCGGTTCTCCCGATGGTCGTAAAGGCGCCGAGTATGGCGTCAAACCCATAATTGGTTGTGAGGTTTATTTTACTCCTGATGATACCCTTGCCCGTGTTCATAAGCCTGAGCTTTACCATATGATTCTGCTTGCTAAAGACAACACAGGCTATGTTAACCTCATGAACATTGTGAGCCAGGCAGCGACGCGCGGGTTTTATTACAAACCGCGCGTAACGCTTAACGTGCTCCGCGACCACCATGAAGGAATCATTGCTACAAGCGCTTGTTTGGCAGGCATTATTCCGCAAATGCTCTTGCGCAATGAGCGCGAAAAGGCGCTTACGTGGGCCCGGACCTTTGGTTCTGTTTTTGGCGCTGATGACTTTTATATTGAGCTCCAAAACCAGGGCCTCATTATGCGTGAATCAGAGAACCGCACCGGAAACCCCAACCTCACGCAAAACGACCTCAACCATATGCTCGATTCCGTCGCAAAAGAGCTTGGCATCAAAACCGTTGCAACAAACGACTTCCATTATCTTTTGCAAGAAGACGCTCCCACACAGGATGCCATGATGTGCATTGGCATGGGCAAGCAGCTTGACGATCCGCAACGCATGCGCTTTGATAACAACCAGTTTTATATGAAAGACGAAGCTGAGATGCGCGCCGCTCTGGCGGACTTCCCCGAGGCCTGCGACACCACGCTCGAAATCGCGCAAAAATGCGGCGCCCGCCCCGACAATGTTCTTGACGAGAAAACCGGCGTTTATCTGGACTTTAGCCAGATTATTCTCCCAAGGTATCCGCTCGATGAAGGCGAAACCAACGAGAGCCAGTTCCGCCGCGAGTGTCTGTTAGGCCTTGCGCGCAGGTACGGCGATGACTGGGAAACCGCCCGTCCTGATGTCAAAGAGCGTTTTGAATACGAGTACAAAATCATCTGCGACAAGGGTTTTGCGGCGTACTTCTTAATTGTTCAGGACTATGTGCGCTGGGCCAAAGAGCACGGTATTGGCGTGGGACCCGGACGTGGCTCGGCTGCAGGCGCTATTGTTGCATATGCAATGGATATTACCACGTTTGACCCGCTTGCAAACGGCCTCATGTTTGAGCGCTTTTTGTCGCCCGAACGCGTTGAGATGCCTGATATTGACATGGACTTTGACGATGAGCGGCGCCTCGAGGTTATTGACTATGTGCGCCATCGCTACGGCTCAGACCATGTAACGCACGTCATAACCTACTCGGTCCTTAAGGCAAAACAAGCCATCAATGACGCCAACCGCGTTCTCGGTTACCCGGTTGCCTTTGGCCAGCGCCTCTCAAAGATGATCTCGAGCGCTCCTGATACCACGCTCGACGCGACCATGGGCAGAGATCCCAAACATGCAGATTATAAAAGTCCTGATTTTATTCAAGAGTATGAAGAGAATCCCGATGCTACGAGGGTCATTGACCTTGCTCTCGCACTCGAAGGTCTCACACGCGGCGAAGGCGTACATGCATGCGCGGTGCTCATTTGCCGTGACCCCGTAAACGAGCATGTCCCCACCAAACTCGATACCAAACAGGAAGTCGAAATTACCCAGTATGAAGGCCATATGGTTGCTGACATGGGTCTTCTCAAAATGGACTTCCTGGGCTTGCGTACCCTGACCGTCATCTCCCGCGCTCTCCAAAACATACGCACTACCTGCGGCGATGAAATTAATGTTGATGAGATTCCCTTTGATGATCCCAAAACGTTTGAGCTCATGAGCTCGGGCCATACCGCCGGCGTGTTCCAGATTGAGTCAGGCGGTATGACCGCCACCATCAAAGGCATGAAGCCAACCGAGTATAAGCACGTCGTAGCTCTTATTGCACTGTATCGCCCGGGCCCCTTGGGCGCCGGTATGGTTGAGGACTACATCAACCGTATGAACGGCAGAACCGAGGTTGTGTTCTATGATGACCGTCTCGCCGATATTCTCGACGAAACCTACGGTACCATTGTGTATCAGGAACAGGTCATGCAGATTTCCATGAAAATGAGTGGCTTCTCGGCCGGAGAAAGCGACAAGGTTCGTAAAGCGGTGGCCAAAAAGAAGATTAAGCTCATGACCGAGACCATCCAAAAATGGGAAGACGGCAATGAAGAAACCATGCAAGACCACTGGATGAACGGAGCCGTGCGCAACGGTTTTGCCCTCGAGACCGCTACGCGTATTTGGGACGACGTTCTTAAATTTGCAAGTTACGCCTTTAACAAAAGCCACAGCGCCGGTTATGCCATTTTGGTTATGCAAACAGCCTGGCTTAAGGCCCACTACCCCCGCGAGTACATGGCGGCCGTTCTCACAAGTTATACCGGTAAAACCGAGAAAATTGTTCACTATATTGGCGCCTGCAAATTTGACGGCATAGACGTTTTACCCCCTGACGTTAACCAGAGCGGTAACGAGTTTACCCCGGTACCCGAGGGAATCCGTTTTGGTTTGGCAGGCATCCGCGGCGTGGGCGAGGGTGTCTCGGACGTTATTGTGGCCGAGCGGGAAGCCCACGGCCCGTTTGTGGATATCTTTGATTTTGTGGAGCGCCTTGATACCTCTAAAATCAACCGCCGCGTACTTGAGTCGCTCGTTAAAGCCGGTGCGTTTGATTCCACAGGCTATACGCGCAAACAGCTGTGCTTCTTGCTTTCTAAAGACAATCCGGCCAACATTTTGGACGCGGTTGCGCGCGAACAAAAGAACAAGGCTTCCGGACAGCTATCTATGTTTGATCTTTTTGACAACATTGAAGATGCCGGATCAGTGGTAACGCATGTTGCGCCTGACGGAGTCGAGTGGGACGACCGCACAAAACTTACACAAGAAAAAGAAGTTTTGGGAATTTATGTAAGCGACCACCCCCTGCGTCCATATGAATATGCGCTATCGCAGGTACGCGACTATGCGCTTTCAGACATTGACGAGGGCGACGAGGATACCGGCTACAAAGTTCCCGAGAAACAGGTGTTTTCCTGGGCAGGAATGGTGGACAATGTCCAAAAGAAAATCACTAAAAGCGGCGATCAAATGGCGGTCTTTACGCTGGCCGATATGCAGGGCGACGTAACATGCGTCTGTTTCCCCAAAATCTTTGCCAAAAAAGGTGCGATTCTCTTTGGACAGCAGGATTCACAGGATGACATATTCGTAAAAGTTCGCGGGAATCTTGACCGGAGCGACCGCGGAAACCAAATTATGGTTGCTGATATTGAGCCCCTGGTCTTGGATGCCGTTTCGAACAAACCAAAAGTTATTGAGATACGCGTAAACTCGAGCGTTCTGAACCAAACGTTTGTCATGAGCCTTTCGCATGTTCTGAGTTTTTACCCCGGACGAGACAATGTTGAATTATTAATAGAGGAATCTTCTGGCGCTGCAATGCGCGCGGAGCTTCCGCTACATGTAGATGCTAAGAATTTTGGGCTATTGGCCGAAATTGAAAATCTCATCAACACCAAAGGCACATTGATAGTTACATAAAAAGATGATATAATAGTTTTTGTTTATATCCCTTTTCCGGGGGAGGAGATATTGGGAATGGCTACAAAAACCAGCAGGTCACAGACATCGCGATCCACACAAAAGAAAATTACGGAGATGCAGCTTATTGATTCTGCTTTCTTTATGACATGGAGCCGTTTGCGCCATGTGTTTTATGAAGGTATTAAGGCTGTATGCGATCTGAGCGTTACGCAGTATCGAATTCTGATTTATTTAACATCGAGCAAAAAGAACGGCGTAGGCATCTCGGAGGGTTGCTCGGCATTAGCTCTGAGCCCAAGCCTGGCGTCTCAGTCAATTGACGTTTTGGAGACTATGGGATATGCCGAGAGAATCGATGGCCCCCAAACCGACAAGCGGGCCCGTAATGTACGCCTTACCGCAAAAGGCTATGAGTGTTTGAATGCTACAGAAGAAGCTCTTGTCAAAAAGATGGAAGAGGTTTTTTCCGGACGAAGCACTGTCTATCAGTCATTTTTGGATATAATGAATCAAAAATCAGCCATTATTGACCAAGGAGACGCTCAGAAGTATCCCATCTCCTGCCTGTTATCGCTCTTTGAGAGACTGGCAACCACCGCCGAGAGGGCCCTTAAAAAGAAATTCGGTCTCAATTTGGTTGCATATAGAGTTATGCAGACACTCACAGCCGAAGATATGCCGTTGCGTATGGGCGATATCAGCTACAGAACCGAGACGAGTCCGGTTGCGGTCACCCGTGCCGCCGCAACACTTCTTGACTGCGGATGTGCACAAAAGTACGCAAATCTCTCTGATGCAAAGGCAATTTATCTTGCACTTACCAAGAACAGCCAACCGGTAAATCAAGAAGCAAGCATGGTTATGGCTGCACTTATAAAAGAGCTTGTAATGCCGTATGTTCCCGCGACACAGCTAAAAGCAATGTTAAAAGTCGGTACTGTTATTCAACAGGATCTTGCCAAGTCCCGTACACCCGTAGCGGCCCTTGAGGTCGAACAGCTGGTTCCTGCGGAAGAGTAGCGGTTCCTGAGTTTTTACCATATGCCGTAAGAACAAACTGTCTGTCGTAGTAGAATTACACAGACAGTTTGTTTTATGTGTATTGTGATGGGAGACCGTTGGTATTCTCAAGTTCAGTATTTTTGCTGCTCTTTATGCCGGTATGCATAGCTCTTTATTATCTGATGCCCGGCAGAGCCGCTAAAAATATATTCCTTTTTTTGGCTTCACTCGTGTTTTATGCATGGGGTGAGCCGGTATATGTTGTGCTTATGATTGTCTCGGTATTTGCCAACTATATGTTTGCAACATTACTGGGCCGTGAGGCAGATCACACTTCTGACCGGGCTGTTCATAAACCAACCAAGAAGGCGCGCCTTTACCTGATTCTTGATCTTGTTTTTAACCTGGGTGTGCTGGGATTCTTTAAATATGAAGGCTTTTTGGCTCAGAATCTCAATGCTTTGCTCGGGACAGAGCTCATTCCTGACCTGGCATTACCCCTGCCGGTGGGCATCTCATTTTACACGCTTCAGGCGGTTTCGTATGTTATAGACGTATACCGGGGCGAAGTTGAAGCTCAACGTAACCCTCTCTTTCTGGGTATGTACATTGCATGTTTCCCTCAGCTTGTTGCAGGTCCCATTGTGCGTTATTCCACTATCCAAGAGCAAATTGTTAACCGCAAAGAGACCATGGCCGGTTTTTGTGACGGTTTGCGGCTCTTCTCGGTAGGACTTGCCAAAAAGGTACTTTTGGCAAACGTTGTAGCAATTCTCGCAACCGAGCTTCTCTCAATGCAAGGGTCTGAGCTTGGTCTTATTGGTGTGTGGGGCGGACTTTTAGCCTACACGTTCCAAATCTATTTTGATTTTGCCGGATACTCCGACATGGCAATTGGCTTAGGCCGCATGTTTGGCTTCACCTATTTGCGCAACTTTAATTACCCGTATATTTCGCGCTCGGCAACCGAATTCTGGCGCAGATGGCACATCTCGCTGGGATCGTTCTTTCGCGATTATGTATATATCCCTTTGGGAGGCAACCGCGTCTCTACGCCCCGCTGGCTTCTCAACATTGCGATTGTGTGGCTCCTGACCGGTATTTGGCATGGCGCTGCCTGGACCTTTGTGCTTTGGGGCGCATACTACGGTCTCCTTTTAATTGCCGAGAAAACCTTGCTGCTTAAACTGCTCAAGCGATTACCCGCTTTTGTCCAGCATATATATGCCCTGTTAACCATCATGGTAGGCTGGCTTATTTTTGCATCAATAGACATAGGGCAGCTTGGGACGCTCTTTGCGGCGCTTGTAGGAGCATATGGGCTAACGGGAACATCGAGCTTTGCGGCTTTGGGTGTTTGGCAGTACCTGCCCGTTTTTGCACTTTGCGCCTGCGCGAGTATGCCGGTGATTCCCTGGATTCGCTTCAAGCTTGTTGCATGGGCTGAACACAGGGAGGTAAAGGGCGGCGACTTCATCGAGCATGACCTTCCTGCACCAAAAATGCTTTCAACCGAGCGTCTCTGCATTTTTGATATGAGCAAAGTGAGCGATGTCAAGCGGCGCAGGGTTCTTGAGGTTGTTGCGCTGCTTGCAGATATATGCCTTATCGTTTTGTTTATGTGTGCGACAATATCGGTTATTTCGGGCTCCTTTAATCCGTTTATCTACTTTAGGTTTTAGGGGTGTGTCATCATGCTACGCTTTAGAAATGCGCTTGTATTTATATCAATTGCTCTTGTGCTTTGCGTGCCGTTTACGAGTACGGTTTTGAGCAAACTGGGTGTGGTCTTCCCCAAATGGACCGGCATCAGTGAGCCCGTCTCGTATCTGGACGGTGGATTCAAGCACGGGTTTCCCCAGGTGTCTGCTCAGACAATAACAAGCGGAGAATTCCAGGACAACCTTGAGCTCTTTTTGGCTGACCATGTACCTTTGCGCGACAACGCCGTGCTTGCAAAGTCTATGACCGAGCATGCAATCATTGGGAGCATGGCATTTGCATCGAGTTATGACTGGTATCCAACCTATTTTGGCAGCGACACCTTCTACAGCGATCAATACGATGCTCTGGCCCCGCTCCCCGCTGACTTTGATCCTCAGATAAACGCCGGACTCAGTGCATTTGCCGAGAATCTGACGGCCTATGCGCAGGCTCACCAAGATGTTAATTTCTATATTTATATGGTTGACCAATTTGCCTACAGCGAAGCAAATCCTCTGCGCGATCTCGAAGATGATCTTCCCTCCACAAGAGAGTTCATAACACTTTTGCAAGACGGCACCGCGGGTCTTACGAATGTGCACGTTACCGGTATTGCCTATACTGATGTGGGTGAATATCTGCAAAACTATTGGCGCAGCGATCACCATTGGAACAATAAAGGCGCACTCGCCGCGTATAACGCTCTCGCGTTGCTTGCTTCAAAACCGCTTATAGAAGATGTGGAGTTTACCAATCTGGAGGGCATCATATTTAACGGCTCGACTGCCCGCTACGGGCGTTATCCCGTTGACGAGATACCCTTTGACAGTACTTTTGATGTTTCAAACTTAGAAATGGATATTTACGGTGAACTTCCTCCGTCAGAACAGGCAATGGCTGCCGAGAAAAGCCCGGATGAAGAAAAATCTACCATAACAACTCCCCAGGAGATTCGTGAAGCTTATTTAAACAGTGATCATGACCGCTTTGACGCTTTTTATGAGAACTATTACGGCGACGTTATTGACACGCTTATCACCAATAAAGCAGCAGGTACCGAGCAAGGAGAAGCTCTTTTGGTGGGCGATTCGTATGCCTCCGCCATTCAATACTATATAGCCGGTCAATACGAGACAACCTATGTAACCTATGAGCTTTATTGGGAATCAACTGATACTCCAGGCGAAGAACCGCATACCCTCGATCTTCATAATGCCCGGGATGTTTACTTTGTAGCCAACCCTGCGGACTATGCTTCATTGTTAGACCGCTTCCCGGAGCTCTTCAGGTAGAATGAGGGTAAGTAACAGGGATATGTCCCCCTGTTACTCCCTGTTACTTATGCTTCCTGATCATGAGCAGCTGGGGTCTCGTCTTCTTGTAAAGCTGCAGTGTCATCAGGTTCAGAATCAATATCGAGCGGACCTTTATAAGCTTCCTGTACACGGACTTTTATCTTGCTGATTTTACGCGCACGGGCATCTTTGCGTTTTTGCTTGCGTTCCTCGGCTGCTTTTTGTGCTTCTTCATGAGCCTTTGCCCGGGCGGCTCTCAGCTCTGCGCGGTTATAATTGATGGCCCGTTGAATCGCAAGCAGACACACTACAACAACCAGACATATAATAAAGCTCAGCATAAGCGCTTGCAGGCTCTCAAAATACCAGGATACAGCACTTACATCATACGAACCGTAATCTGTAGAAAAAACCATGGCCTGCAAACCCATCCCCACAGCATTCAAGTATTCTGCCTCGGGAACAACCAGGTGCTGCACGCGCAGCGCAGCCAAAAGAATATAGACAAACGGAATCAATGCGGCATACACAAGCAGCAGCGCAAAACGAAGCGCGCTGTTCAAAAAACCGTGTTCGGTAAAGCAACCGTGCCACACTACCATAAGCATGAGGGTAAATACCACCAGAACAATGCCGGTAATGCCGCGTGCCGTAAGTCCGGTCAAAATACCTACCGCTACCAAACCCAAGATACCCAGAATCCAGTTGCCCTGGTCATGCATCAAGATTCCCGGAACCGCAATAAGCAGGAAATAACAAAACATAACGAGCCACACAAGCGACACGGGACTCTCGAGATGGATATACTCAACCACCACACTGCTTACCACAGGATCCGGCGGTAATACAGTCGAGAACAAACCGTAGCATGCCGTCACAGCAACCATAATCACGCACACCACGGTGCGTGCTTTCATCCTCCGCAAAAACCTCAAAAACAAGTCGCGTATCGAAACTCTTTTACGTTTTCTGCTATAAGCCGATTCTTCCCTCAGCGATACCCGAGCTGTTTGCTTTGCAGCTTCAACAGCCAGTTCAGCCCATGTTCTTTGGGCCGAAACTACATCACCCGGGTCAACAGACGACGTTTGCATGGGCGCCTGCACAGATCCAAATGCCTTGGTAACGCGCATGGCGATTCCGCCAATAGCAAAAGGAATCCAATAAACTAAAGCGCGATAGGTAAGAATTGCCGAGACACACAAGGTTCCCTCGTACCCGTAGCTTATCAGAACGGTTGAGGTCAATCCTTCTACAACGCCCACACCGCCGGGAGTTATGGTAAATATACTAAACGCAAGGGTAGTCACATAGCCGCCAAACAGCGCATCAAGTCCCGTAATACCAAATGCGTATCCGCTTGCCACAAAAGCCGCGGCATCAAATACCATCGCCACAGCCATGTACAAAAGTACTCTGAGCGCTTTGGAAGGATGCCGGCCCAGCTGGGTAGCCGCAGAGCTGAATGAGTGCGAAACTGAATCGGCCCAGGAGTCAGAAGATACCGGTAAATGCAGCTTGTTGCATACTTCTTTAATCTTACGTTCCATCCTCCGCAATGTTTGCTGCATAAAACCGGGTTTAAAGTGACCCATCAGCAACAGAAGTATGAATATAACCGTTACTAAGCCCAAGATACAGCCTATTAACACATCGCGCGATGTCAACGTCCCTCTTTGAGCCATGATCCAAAAGCCGGCGCAAACTACAAAAACCATCGCGCTGTAATAGCATGTCTGCGTAAAAAGCGCGGCAGTTGTAGCGGAGCCAACCGGAACACCGCGTTGTCTGCCCGCGTCAATTACCGGAGCAAGACCGCTTGTACCCCCTGAAGGCAGAATGGTATTCATAAAAACAGATTTAAACCACGCCGGGAATGTGGTCTTAAAAGGCACGTCATAACCAACCGTATTAAACGACTTGGTATACGCCCCCGCGTGGAAGACAATTCTCACTAACTCGCATATCGCAGCTATGGCCAGCGGTATCAAAGCACCCTTGGACATTGCAATAAATGCATCCGCAATCATTTGGCGCTGTGTATAGAATACAGCCAGAAGGGCAATTACGAGCAATATATACCACAGGCGGCGAGGAGGCCTGATATCTTTAATCCTTTTATGAAGTTTTGGAATACCGCGCACTTTATAAGCCACCATAAAAGGATTCTCCCCTCCTCTCCGCTCAACAAAAGCACCCTCTTTTGACACAGTCAGAATAAGTATCCCAGATATTGCTCATTTTTGGAACTCATATTCACAACTTCCCTCCTGAGACCACAAGGTCCTGATAACCTTCAGCCTAGGGATAACAGAGTGTGCCAAAGGGGACGGAGGTTTTTTAACATAATCTGATTTTTTCCGAAGAATCTTGCTTATGCTTGTATGGTGTGATTATTACTTTGAGTAAAGATTTCTGCTATCATTATAAGGTTCGATTTGTGATGAAATGAGGAAGCCTTAATGGGTGAATTTATGGAGGTCTTTGCGGATGCGGCTCTTGATGCCTGCATCGATACAGCTAAGATGCTGCCGTTTTTATTTGTAATATACGTTTTGATTGAGATTCTCGAAGCCAAGTTTGGTCATAAGCTTGGTCCTGCCATGGAGCGTGCCGGTAAGGCAGGTCCTGCAATTGGCGCTGTTGCAGGCATTATTCCACAGTGCGGAATCTCCGTTGTGGGTACCGCCTTGTATACGCAGCGACTTGTGACCATTGGTACGCTTTTTGCAGTTTATATTGCCACATCAGACGAGGCCATACCCATTATTCTTTCGCAACCTGAGGCCGTGGGTGTGTTGCTGCCGCTTATTATATCCAAGCTCCTTATTGCCATTGTAGTTGGCTATGCGCTTGATTTTGTGCTGCAAAGGCGCAACCGGACAATGCTCGAGAACCGCGGTGTTCTTGCCGGCAGCAAATCAATGGTCCCTCTCGACGGTGTGATGGAAGATGCTCTGCGCGAAGAAGCCTTTACCCGAGCAGCTCAGATTACCTATGCAGATGACCCCTCTGTTCAAAATGAAAGCACGCTTTACGAGTGCGCTTGCGGATGTACGGCCAACGGAGCGCAAGAGCCCGCAACGCGCAGGTTAACCGCACGCAATATGCTGTGGTATCCCCTTATCCATACACTTCAGGTAGCCGGTTTTATTCTTGTAATCTCATTCTTACTCGCGCTCCTTTTTGAGCTTGTAGGACAAGAAACCATTGCGCATGCTCTTGAAGGCCATCTCTTTTTGCAGCCTGTACTTGCAGCTTTGATTGGTCTTATTCCAAACTGTGCAGCAAGTGTCGTGGTAACGGAGCTCTACCTTGACGGAGTGATTTCTTTTGGTGCAACTGTCGCCGGGCTCTGCGCAGGCGGTGGCCTTGGCGTTCTTGTTCTGCTCGAAGAAGACACCAACCGCAAAGAAGCGCTTACCATCATTGGCGGTTTGTTTATAATATCGGTGCTGGCGGGGCTTCTCATCCAGGCGCTCAGCGTTACGGTATAGCGCCGGGCAACCAAAATTCTCAAGAACTTCTCTCACGGTAAGGAGTAAAGCATACCATGCCAGAAAACCTGAAAAACCAAGTTAAACATATGCCGGTTACCATTGCCATTATTGTTATCTGCTGTATTGTGTTTATTGTAAGCTTGCTCTTGGAGGGTCCGGCAAAGCGAACATACTCAATGTATGCGCTTAGTCTTCATACGTACAATTGGCACATGTACAGTACCTTTTTTATGTCGTTTATCACCTCGATGTTTATGCATGGAAGCGCCATGCATATTATGTGCAACATGGTTTCGCTCTATTACCTTGGATCAATGCTTGAGCGGCTTTTTGGCTCCGTACGGTTTGCTATTCTCTACTTTGCAAGCGGGCTTGCAGGCGGCGTCGCAACCATTCTGTATCAGTTTTTTACCGGTAATATTTCCTGGACAGTAGGAGCTTCAGGAGCAATATTCGGCCTGTTTGGAGCCTATGGCATTCTGCTTTTTATTGAGTACCGCAAGCCTTTGGTTCTCTCCCGGGAATCCGCAAAGCGGTCGCTTTCTTCTTTTGGCGGACTTTTGGCAGTTAATATTGCCATTAGTTTTATGCCCGGCATCGCCGGAGCTGCCCATTTTGGCGGCCTGTTCATGGGTTGTATTATTGGCGCGATATATTGCTGCATTCTTCGCAAAAAAGCACGCAGCCTCATGGAGAATCACAATCAAAATGACCCAATGTACTGGAGAGGCTAACATTGTCAGATAAAACGGCGCTCTGCGCAGTAATGATCATAATAAGCGCTGTTCTTTGGGGTACATACGGCTCGTTTGTAACGGTCATTACCGGCATGGGAATGCAAAATACACCGCTCGTATTCCTGCGGTTCGTGGCAACGGTTATCCCGGTTGGCATACTCATGTTTATAAAAGACCGGTCGCTCTTTAAGATTCACGCCAAAGATCTCTGGCTCTTTGCAGCAAACGGAATTCTGAGCATTGTGTTCTTTACCCTTTGCTATACCGCCGCAATAGGCGAAACAAAAATTGCAACCGCTGCAGCCTTACTCTATACCGCTCCGGCGATTGTCCTGGTTTTCTCGGCAATCATTTTTGCCGAGAAACTCACGCCTCGCAAAATTATTTGCGTGGTCGTAGCGGTTATTGGTTGTGCGCTCGTGAGCGGACTTGCCGGCGGAAGCCTTGCGCTTACGCCAAAAGGACTCCTTCTGGGTCTTGGCGCAGGCTTGGGATACGCGCTTTACAGCATATTCAGCAGACTTATCCTCAATCGCGGATACTCTCCGTATACCAACGTGTTTTATACGTTTGGAATTGCCATTGTGGTCTTTGCCTGCTTATGCTTTGCTGAAGGATCAGCCTCTCAGATTATTGAGCTGCCCGGTGCAACTGCGCTTGCGCTTTTGTGCGGCCTTCTCACCGGCTGCGCTTCTTATGTACTCTATACAACCGGACTCGCCGGTTTTGAAGTATCAAAAGCTGCCCAGCTCGCAACCATAGAACCGGTTACTGCAACGGTTTTGGGGTTTGTCCTCTTTGGTCAGACACTCTCAATATCAGAAATCGCAGGCATTGTGCTTGTGGTAGGCTCTGTTATAGCCATGAACGCAAAAACTACGTCTCGAGAAGCCGTATGTGAATGACTCGTGAGTAATAATTGCGTAAACTGTCTGGTATAGAATGTACGTTTACGTTTGAATACGTATGCATAAAGGAGAACGCAGTGGCAATTACAATTCAGGAAATTGGCGAAACCATCAACATGGTTGCCCAACAGAATCTCGACGTACGCACCATCACCATGGGTATCAATACCATGAGCTGTGCTGATGATGATATAGACATTATGTCACGCAAACTGTATAACCGCATGACTACGGCTGCAGAACACCTGGTAGAAGTCGCACAGGCGCTTGAGCGTGAATACGGTATCCCTATTGTGAATAAGCGTATCTCGGTTACTCCTGTCGCTCAAATTGCAGCAGCTACCCGTGCACGCGACCTCACCCCGCTTGCCCGCGCTATGGACAGCGCGGCAGAAGCCGTAGGAGTTGACTTTGTGGGCGGTTTTAGCGCGCTCGTACAAAAGGGCATTGGCAATGCAGATTCCCGCCTTATGGATTCAATCCCTGCTGCACTCTCAACAACCTCGCGCGTTTGCTCGAGCCTTAATGTAGCAAGCGTGCGCGCCGGAATTAACATGGACGCGGTTTTGAGGGCAGCTCAGGTAGTTAAAGACGCAGCTCAGGCAACCGTAGACATCAACTGCTACGGTGCGGCAAAACTCGTTATTTTCTCAAATATGGTAGAAGATTCTCCCTTTATGGCAGGCGCCGTTCACGGCAGCGGTGAGGCAGACGAGGTTATTAACGTGGGCGTTTCGGGCCCCGGCGTCATGCTTGCCGCGCTCAAAAACCTCTCGCCTTCTGCAGACATGCAAACCGTGGCCGAGACTATCAAAGCAACTGCTTTTAAGATCACTCGAGTGGGCGAACTCATGGCACGCGAAGCCTCGCGCAGGCTCGGCGTTCAGATGGGCATTGTTGACCTCTCGCTCGCTCCTACACCGGCAGTTGGAGACTCGGTAGCAGATGTTCTGGAAGCTATTGGTGTTGAACGCTGCGGAGGACCCGGAACAACCGCCGCTCTTGCCATGCTTAACGACGCGGTTAAAAAGGGCGGCGTCATGGCAAGCTCAAGCGTTGGAGGCCTGAGCGGAGCCTTTATCCCCGTATCAGAAGATGCCGGAATGATTCGCGCGGTAGAAGCAGGCGCTTTGAGCCTCGAGAAACTTGAAGCCATGACCTGCGTGTGCTCGGTTGGCCTTGACATGGTTGCCGTACCCGGAGACACAAGTGTCGAAACTCTCGCGGGCTTTATTGCTGACGAAATGGCTATTGGTGTTATCAATAACAAAACAACTGCCGTTCGCGTTATCCCCGCTATCGGTAAAAAGGTGGGAGACCGCCTTGAGTTTGGCGGCCTCTTTGGCAGTGCGCCGGTTCAGGAAATCAACCCCAATGCCGGCTACATTTTTGCCCATCGCGGCGGACGCATCCCGGCTCCTTTGAACTCACTTAAGAATTAGTGAAACATGCATTAATTAGTTAATAAAAAGAGACGTTAGAAGATAACGTCTCTTTTTTATGAATGGGTATAACCATGCATCTGTTTTAGGCGCTATTTATCTTCATCGCTGTAAAACTTATCTGCATTGGTTGCGGCAGAACCCCAGTCCTGGTCATTGGGACGAGGCATAAGGCCGCCGCCAAGCACATGGATATGCAGGTGTTTTACACTCTGGCTCGCGTTTTCGCCGGTATTGATAAGCAAACGGTAACCGTCTTTGGCGATTCCTTTGATCTCGGCGACTTTTTGAACCGTGCCAAAAAGATGTCCGAGTTCATCTTCAGGTACATTATCGCCTATGTTTGCATAGTGATTCTTGGGAATAATAAGGGTATGAACAGGCATAAGGGGCTCGAGGTCATCAAACGCGATGACCCGGTCATCCTCGTATACCGGATTGGTAGGGATTTCGCCCGCACCAATCTTGCAGAAAATGCAATTCTCATCAATCATAAGAAAAACCTCCTTGATTCTGTGGACCGCATGAGCATACCGCATTTAGCACGCAATGCAAAGCTCTTAAAAGAATCCTCTAAAAGCTCTCGGTATATTTTTTACCGGTAAATTTCGCGAGCAAGAACGCACTCCCCTTTTTGAACCAGTTGACTCCGTCCAAATACGTTACTTTGCATTCGGTAAAGGGCTCGCTCACACTGTCGAGCCAGGTATCGAGCAGCCTCTCGGCAAGCCTTCCCGGTGCTCGTGCCAAAAACGGTGTTAAACCTGAGTAATCAAGATGTGCATCAATATGGTCTACAACCGGGAAGAGCCAGTCACAGTAAGCGCAAAACAGATCCGTACGCATAACAAGCATGTTAAAAATATGGGCTGAACGCATACGCAAGTGCTTCTCGAACAAAGGCAAGTCGTTTGGATGCAATTCCTTAAGGGCGGCTTTTACGAGATCAAATTGCGAAGCATCAAATGTATGGCCATAGTGCGACTCAATGGTCTCAATATAATATCTCCGCTTATGTGGAACAACAATTGGCGCTTTGGCTATAAGCCGCTCCATGTCTGCGCAGGTCGCAATATGATTCTCGCCGGAACCGGCAAAGTAGCGCCGGTAATGCACAAGACCTGTATAGTCTGCCTGAATGTTGTGACGCGCCCAATAGAGCGCCGTCAGCTCGCTGTATCTGGGATTTTTATCCGAGATATTCTCGCCTGTATCATCGCGCACAAAACCCTCAATTGAGGGCTTGCCGGCTGCGCCAACCATGACCGGCACATACATACTGTCAGAAGGAGTCCAACAAGGCTTATGAGCAGCTACAACTATCTTTATTGACGGCATACCGGTATGCAGCCCTCCGTTTAATACAAAAGGCCGGGAGGACATTCCGTTCCTCTCGGCCCACTTTACCTGCTATCTCATTAATCAAGCGTATCGGCGCCGTTTGTTGAGGAGCCGCGTTTATCAGGCCCCCAGAAGCACAGGGCCATCATGCCGGGACCCACATGACAGCCAATGGTGGGGCCAATACTCGTTTGGATAACATCAATGCCCGGGTCAGAGACCTTAAGCATATCTATAAGTGCAGGAACCTCGTCAGGACAGTCGGCATTGCCAATACATACCACATCATCATACAACTCGGAGTCATGTACTTTTTGGAACAGATCATTGAACCTGTGGAAGGCTTTTTTGCGTCCGCGCGCAATGCCGGCCATAGTAAGCTTGCCGTCAAGATCAATTGAGAGCAGGGGCTTTACGCCCAGGATTGAGCCTATCTTTGCAGCGCCTGAAGGTATACGTCCGCCGCGCGCGAGAGCCTCAAGATCATCCACCATGAAGACAACGTGAACCCGTGACAGAGCGTCTTCAGCCCAGGTTATCATTTCTTCAGCTGTGAGACCGGAATCACGCTGCTTAATGGCTTCAATAATGTAGAGCGTCTGAGCTGTAGAGGCCAAACGGGAGTCAACTACATAGAGAGGAATGTCTTCGCCCAGTTCTTCTTTAAGACGCCCAAGAACGGCCATAGCGCCTTCATAGCAACCGCTGATACCGCTTGAAAACGCCAGATAAACCGTAGGAATACCTGTTGCAAGCGCGTCTCTGAAAACGCTCTCGAACTCGGCAGGCGAAGGCTGGGAAGTCATTGGTTTTGCGCCTGCACGAATCGCATCATAAAACTCATGGGCCGAGCGTTTCTCGAACAAGTCGTCAACACCCGAAAGCCCGCCGTCGGGCTTGCCTGATTCTGTATAGGTAAAATGAAGCACACCAACGTTGTGCAAATCAAGATATGCTTTAGGGAGGTCACAGCATGAATCGGTAATAAGATTGAATTGTGAATGCACTGTTATAAATCTCCTTAATCTGACGGTTACAAACATATCATCACATCTGCTCGGATTTTTTAACGTTCCTCCAAACATCTGTGCAGTGCGGTATTGTATATTGTATAATGTAGAATTAGCAAGCTTCTCTCTCACATGAAGGATTTTCATGACAAAGTATAGCGATTCGTCACAGGAACTCTCGGGGCTCCAAAAATTCATGCCTTTAGTCGGTTTAGGCTTTTGGCAGGCATGGTGGATGTGTTCAAGCACCACAGCTGTTGTAAACGGTCCGTTTTATTACGGAATAGGCGCGGTAGACTGGATTCTCTACGCAACGCTTATTGGCTATGCGATTATTGCTCTTTTGGCACATAAGTTTGCTCCGTATAGCAGCAGACCTCATATGTTTACCTTTGTAGGAGTCGGCGGTTTTGCGGGAACCCTCCTCATTAGCATTGCAACCCACACTAATCTTACTCTAGCTGTGGGAATGGTGCTTGAGGCCTCGGGCGCCGTCATTCTGGCTTTTACCAACGCTCTTTTGCTCTTGATGTGGGCGGAGCGCTGGGTTACTCTGTCAGAAGGCAGCGTGGGCAGGCATTTGGTTGTTTCTTTTGCATTCGCATTTGTGCTCTACTTTTTAGTCAGTGCGCTCCCGCTTATTGCCGGTATTATTTTAAACGCAGCTTTTGCTGCTATCTCGGCTTGGGCGCTTGCTATTAGCCAGTCTCATCCCACACGTTCAGACCCGGTTGCGCCGGTAGAACTCCGCCCGGCGCCCATAGCCGGCGTTCTCGTTTCTATAGCGGTATTCTCGTTTGCTTTTGGATGTATACAACGCCTGGTTATCCCGTTCACCATTCATATGCAAATTCAGTTTTATACCATGCTGATTGCGTTTGGATGCCTGGTTATTATGGCAACTATCATGCTTGTAAAGCGGAGCGTGAGCGATCCGTTTACCTTTGCGTATCCCATAGTTCCCGCGCTTGTGTGCGGAATGCTCATTTGCGTTATGGTCTCGCCCGAGAATGTATTCTGGGGCAACGGTCTTGTGGTATTTGCAACGTACTGCCTCGATATGTTTATGATGTTTACTGCTGCTGACCTGTCATACCGTTCTCGCAAGCCGGTTGCGATTCTCCTGGGTGTCGCCATTATTGTTGCCCGCATCACATCTACTTTTGGCATGCAATTGAGCTTCCGCTGGGTTTTAAGCCCAGACATTGATATCGCGACTATTCATATCATCGTCCTCGTTTTGGCCTGCATTGTTGTTCTTGTGGGAACCGCGCTGTTCACTCAGCCCCAGCTGAGAGCTATTTTTTCGCCTTCTTCAAAACCGCATGTACCTGACCTTGACGAACGTTGCGACATGATTGGCGCTTCTGCCGGTCTCTCGGCCCGCGAGCTCGAAATCATGCACTACCTCGCACGCGGCACAAGCTTTGCAAAAATCAGCGAAGCTCTGGGAATCGCTCAAGGAACGGTTAAACACCATGCAAGCAATACCTACAGAAAACTCGGCGTTTATGACCGCCAAGGTTTAATTGAGCTCACCATGGCAGAAGCTGAGACCAAGAAACCCCCGGCAGCCGCATAATAATTCCCCATCTGTACTCGGGCCGCAATAGATAACCGCTTTCTATTGCGGCCGTTTTCTTGCCTTCTCCGGCCTGCCAAGGCTTGCATGTGTAAACTATTCCTTATACAAAATGTGCGCATAATTTCCCGCCCACTTGGATACTATTACGTCTCAAACATAAGAAAGAAGGTTTGGGCATGGCATCGAATTTTGGAGAAAAGTACCGCGAGTTTATGAAGCATCGCAACGGTCCAGATGATCTGGCACGTTTAGCGCTCGTTATTGCACTGATTCTCTTTGTACTGAGCGTCCTTTTGGGCGATACGTTCCGTAGCACATTTATGATCCTCGGCGTTTTTGCTCTCATATATTCTTACTGGCGTCTGTTCTCCACAGATATAGTTTCGCGCAGCCGTGAGAACGAATCATACGTTAAGAAACGTAATGAGCTTCTCGCAAAAATTACGGCGCCCTTTAAAGGCGCTGCCAAACGCGGAGAAAAAGCAGCCGCCCAGGCCAAAGATAAAGAGCACAAGTATTTTGCGTGCCCCAAATGCGGCCAGACCGTACGTGTGCCCAAAGGAGCAGGTAAAATAAGAGTTACCTGCCCCAAGTGCGGAGAAAAGTTTGAGAAGAAGGCGTAAGAAACCGGATTTTTTGCATGGCAATGCAGCTTGATATGGAACAATTGGCTCAGGGGGAATCTCCTTCGCGACGCGAACTCGCGAAGCTGGTATTCTCGCTGAGTCTGCCCACCATATTGGCCGAGTTTGCGGTCATTGCCATGGAATACATAGATGCCGCCATGGTGGGCAGCCTTGGTGCTGAGGCAACCGCTGCCATTGGCCTTGTTGCAAGCTCAACCTGGCTCGTTGGCGGCCTTTGTGCAGCCTCAAGCGTTGGATTCAGCGTTCAGATTGCCCAACACGTAGGCGCCGGTGAATACTGCCGGGCCCGCAACGTATTGCGACAGTCAATTATTGTACTTATGGCATTCAGTGTACTTCTTACCATAATTACGGTTGCAATCAGCAGTTCTTTGCCATACTGGCTTGGCGGAGAAGGGACGCCGGCCGAGGAAGGCGTTCTTTATTTTTTGGTTTTCTCGATTGCCACACCGGCGCTTATGCTTGAGCGCATAGGCGTAGGCGCTCTTCAGTGTGCCGGAGACATGCGCACGCCAAGCGTGTGGAGCGCTCTCGCTTGTTTGCTTGACGTCTTGTTTAACCTCGTGTTGATCTTCCCCTCAACCACCTATGAAATCTTTGGCTTGCATATATTTGTGCCGGGATGTGATCTCGGAGTTCTTGGGGCGGCTCTGGGTACATCTGCGGCAGAGCTCTTTGTGGGCGTTGTGCTCATGTGGTTCGCCTGTGTTAAATCACCTATGCTCCGACTGGTAGGTACTCCTGAAGAGCGTTTTCTTACCAATGACGCACAGGAGTGCTGGCACGTTGAATCACGCTGCTGCAAAATTGCTCTCAAAATTGCAAGCCCCATTATGTTTGAACGCGTTGTTATGAACGGCGCACAGGTTGTGCAAACTGCAATTGTTGCCCCTTTGAAGACCACCGCTCTCGCAGCAAATTCGCTCGCCATAACTGCAGAAGGTCTTTGTTACATGCCGGGATATGGCATTGCAACAGCAGCAACCACCCTGGTGGGCCAGAGCTTTGGCGCAGGAAGGCGTGACCTTGCCAAGCAATTCGCAAACTTAACCACGGTATTTGGCATGGTTATTATGGGTGTTACTGCGCTCATTATGTTCTTTGCAGCGCCGTTTGTGATGTCTCTTTTGACACCGGTTGTAGCAGTTCAGGAACTCGGCGCTCTTTCTTTGCGCGCCGGACTTATTGCCGAGCCTTTATTTGGCGCCTCGATTGTCGCGGCGGGAGCATTGCGCGGAGCGGGCGATACTCTTATTCCGAGTATCATGAACCTCATATGCATGTGGGGCATACGCATACCTCTTGCCATCTTCATGGCCGGCGCTTACGGTCTCGTAGGCGTTTGGGTAGCCATGGCTATTGAACTCTGTGTACGCGGTACTATCTTTTTGATCCGTCTTTTGCGCGGAACATGGCTCAAACGCACAAGCATCACTCAGGCATAGTCAACAAAAAGGTACACCCTCCAGCGACTTGTTGCGGCATTATAAAGAATTAAACTTGTATTTACTGTTCTGTGCGATTACACTGTGAGTGGCGCTTTAACGCGAACCTCTCCGCATCAAGGCGTTAATCATTCTATTGAGGCTCCACATGAAGCCGCAACGAAAGGGGAAACTTTTATGGTTATGGATCGTCGTTCTTTTATTAAGACCGCCGGTGCCGCAACGGCAGCCGCTACGGTTGTCCCGGCTGCAAGCGTTGCCTTTGCCGGTGAAGCTGCAGCTCAGGATGCCCCTTCTGCCAAGCCTGTTGTTGTTTATGATGCCGACATCTGCATTATCGGTGCCGGTAACTCCGGTCTTGCAGCTGCCGTAGAAGCAGCTCAGCAGGGCCTTGGCGTCATTGTTCTCGAGAAGCAGGGCGCCCCGGGCGGCGGCGGCATCGGTACCGAGGGTCTTTTTGCCGTTGGTTCAGAAATGCAAAAAGAAGCCGGCATTGTTATTGAGCCCGCAGCTGTTATTTCTACCGAAATGAAGTATTCGCACAATCGCGCAAACGGCCTTAAGTGGCTTGACCTCATTAACGCCTCGGGCGAAAACATCAGCTGGCTCAAGGAGTGCGGCGTTAACTTTACCGGCGTTGTTGACGACTATCATGGCGGCCTGTTTGAGACCTTCCACTGGTTTGGCCCCAACCGCGCTCATGACGACTACACCCCCCATATGGTAGAGACCGCCAAGAACCTTGGCGTACAGTTCCTCACCTGGACACCGGGCAAGAGCCTCATTCAGGACGAGTCAGGCGCCATTACCGGCGTTATTGCCGAGAAGTACAACGGCGATCTCGTACAGGTAAACGCTAAGGCAGCCGTTATTGCAACCGGCGGCTTCGCCAACAATGACGAGCTCCTGCAGCAGGGCGGCTTCCAGGACACAACCGACGTTGTACGCTTCCTCTATGGCTATGACGGCGAGGGCATTAACATGGCCATCGCAGCCGGCGGCGCAAGCAACGTTCCTCGTATCTCCGGCCTTATGCAGCTCACCGTAAGCGGCGCTCCCGGCGGCGAGTACGGCACCTTTGGTCAGGGCGACGGTCTTGTAGTTGCCGGTCATGACAAGAAGGCTATTTGGGTCAACGAGGACGCAGAGCGCTTCTGCGCAGAAGACGCCGGCGTTGAGAACTGGATGGCCGACATGATCCCGTCGCTCATGCACCGCAAGCTTTATGCCATCTATGACGCGGCCGTCTTTGAAGAGGCATTCAACAACATGATTATGCCTCGCATCAGCTGGGAAGAAACTCTCGTAGAACTCCAGGATCGTATTGACGAGAACCCCTACAATGACTTCTTTAGCGCCGATACCCTTGAGGAGCTTGTCGCAAAGGCAGCTCCGGCTGTTGGTCTTGACGCAGAAGTTCTTATGAACACCGTTAACACCTACCAGGAAATGTGCGAGACCGGCGAGGACGCATACTTTGGCAAGCCTGCCGAGTATATGCAAAAGCTCGACAACCCGCCTTATTACTTCTGCTATATGCCGCAGGCCTGCATGGTAACCTTTGGCGGCATCCGCACAAGCCGCAAGATGGAAGTAGTCGATAAAAACGGTGACCCCATCCCCGGTCTGTATTCAAGCGGCGTAGAGTCGGCAGACCTCTGGCCCAACATCTACACCATTAACGTTCCCGGCGGCACCAACGCCAACAACATCAACTCAGGCCGTTTTGCCGCTAAGTATGCAGCTGCATACATTGGCGACGCCAAGCTTGGCGCCATTGCCGTTGAGGGCGACGACACCCCAAGCGCTCCCGATCTGAGCTGGCCCGCACCTGAGGGAACCTGGAAGGACGGCACCTACACCGACACCGAGCGTGGTATGTTTGGCTGGATCCAAGTTACGGTTACCATTGAAGACGGCAAGATCACTGCCATTGAGCAGACCAACGAGCTTGAGACCACCTATGTTGGCGTTCCCGCTATGAATGACGTACTTATTTCTGCCGTTATTGAGGCACAGTCACCAGATGTTGCAACCGTTGGCGGCGCAACCATGACATGCAACGGCTTCCGTCGTGCCGTTCAGTCTTGCCTTGAGCAGGCAGCCAATCTTTGCTAATGGTCATAAGGGCTGCTCTCTATGAGCAGCCCTTATGCCATCTATAACCGGTCTTAAAAAGACCACGTTGAAAGGGGATTTATTATGGTTATGGATCGTCGTTCGTTCATTAAGGCCGCAGGCGCCACCGCTGCCGCAACCGCTGTTGCCGCAAACGTAGCCCTTGCTGGTGAAGCCGCTGCTCCCGCCGGCGTAACCGCTGACGACAAGTGGGCATTCGAGATTCCGCCGGCACCTATTGCTGACGACCAGATTGCCGAGACCAAGAGTGCCGACATCATCGTTGTTGGTTGCGGCATGAGCGGTATGGTTACCGCACTTTCTTCTGCTGAGAATGGTCTCTCAGTCATCATCACCACCGCTTCTGAGGGCGCCGTAAGCCGCGGCGGCTCAAACAACGCCGTTTACTCAAAGGTTATGGAAGAGATGGGTCTTCCCAAGCTCGACGGTGCCTGGTATCGTGAGCAGTACATGATCAATACCGGTAACTTCAAGCCGGCTCTGTGGTTCAAGTATTACAAGAATTCAGAAGAGGCTATGAACTGGCTCATTGACCATGCTGCAGCTGCAGGCATCAAGACCACTATCGAGAGCGGCACCGAGTTCCCCAAGGGCGACATTATGTACACCCCGGCCGGCGCACACTCCTTCTATGTTGATGACGCAGAGCTTACCTCAGGCGGCGTCGGCGGCGGCGAGCCCTACATCGCAGCCGAGCTTGCCCGCAAGCTCCAGGAGGACATGGGCGTTGAGATTGACTTCAAGTGCCTTGCTAACCAGCTCGTAAAAGACGGCGACCGTGTTGTTGGCGTCATCTCCCAGGCTGAAGACGGCTCCTACATTAAGTACATGGCCAATAAAGCTGTTGTTCTCGCAACCGGTGACTTCACCCATGACCGCGACATGATGTATCGCTATGCTCCTGAAGTTGCTCATATGTGCAACTTTGACAGCCCGGTTAACTATGACGCCGGCCTTATGGTTAACGGCATTATGCCCGGCCAGGGCCAGAAGATGGAACTCTGGGCAGGCGCTGCCTGGCAGAAGGCTCCAAACGTTATGATGCTCGGTCGTCCCAACCTTCCCGCAGACCAGCCTTACACTTCGCACACTGGCCTTATGGTAGACAAGTTTGGCCAGCGCTTCATGAACGAGGATGTTCTGGGCGGCACTGCCTGCATGACTATCCTCCAGCTCCCGGGCGATACCGCCTACATGATCTGGGGCGCCAACCGCGCTGTTGAGGGTGGCCCCTGGGGCATCCCCAACGCTGTATACGGCGACAAGTTTGAGAGCCCCGAGGCCTTCCAGGCAACCTGGGACAATGACTCCTATGGCTTTGGCGTCATCAAGGCCGACACCGTTGAGGAAATCATTGAGCAGCTTGGCCTTCCGGCTGAGACCATTGACACCGTCAACCGTTACAACGAGATGTGCGCTGCCGGTGAGGACACCGACTTCTACAAGGATCCTGCGAAGATGATTGGTATCACTGAGGCTCCGTTCTATGGCTGCGCATTTACCCCGATGCTGCTCACCGTTCTCGGCGGCACCCGCTCCAACGTCAACCTCCAGGTACTCGATGCCAACGACGAGCCCATCCCGGGTCTTTATCATGTTGGCACCATGATTGGTGACTTCTATTGCGGCACCTACACCTTCGCCATGGAGGGTGTAAACTACGGCGCAACCTGCGTAACTTTGCCCTATGTCCTCGGCAAGGAACTCGCAGCCCTGTAATCCGCCGCTGTCTTAGCATCTAAGCTACGCAAAGCGCTGTCCACCTCTCGTGGGCAGCGCTTTTTTAGGCTTCCTCTTAAGGGGAAGCTGTCGCCACAGACGACTGATGCAAACCTCAGCATAATCAGGAGGACACCATGGCAGAGAAGCCCTTTGGGCTTCTCATCGGTTACCAAATGTCTCTTCTCTGCCGTAAACCTCTTGTCGAGAAGTCATCTGGGCTTCTCATTGGTTACCAAGCATCTCTTCTTTGTCAGAACCTCTTGCCAATACCAGAATAATGACGAGAAGGTCTCGAAGCTATATTTGTTCACACAACGAATGTGATCAATATGTGTAGATACCGCGAATGAACAGTGGAGCTTTCACATGTAATACTAATGTGTGATTTTTTCACACGAATGTCATACACATCTTGTCTATTCAGGAGGTTTAACATGAGTATCACCCGTAAGCAGTTCCTGGCCGGTGCAGCTGCTGGTATGATGGGCGCCTTCGCGGCCGGTACCGCCGCTGCTGCCCCGGTTAAGGCCGAGGATATTCAGTGGGACGCAGAATACGACGTAGTCGTTGTGGGCTTTGGCGCTGCAGGTGCCTCTACCGCTATCAACTCTGCCGAGATGGGCGCTAACGTTCTCCTTATGGAGAAGGCCCCCCAGGGTTACGAGGGTGGCAACTCTGCGGTGTGCTACCAGTGGGTCGCCCAGGTTTTCCCTGATGACGTAGAGCGCGCCAAGACCTATATGAAGGCCATGCGCGAGGGCTTCCAGACCCCTACCGACGAGATGATTGACGTTTATATCGAAGAACTTACCCATAACCAGGAGTGGCTCATCGCTCATGGCGCACCCAACTGCGTTCCCCGCGAGAACTACACCGGCGAATTCCCGGATATGGAAGGCGCAGGCTCCATCAGCATCGTAACCGTTGACGGCCAGGACAGAGCTCAGCACAGCTCGCTGTACCGTATGCTGCGTAAACTCGTGGCCTCAACCGAGGGCCTGGAGACTTGGTTTGGCTGCCGTGCTACCCACCTGATCCAGGATGCCGAGGGTGTTGTTCGCGGTGTTGAGTGCGAGTGCCAGGGCCAGACCATCCGCGTCCGCGCCAAGAACGGCGTTGCCCTTACCTGCGGCGGCTATGAGAACAACCCCCGCATGCTTGAGGACTTTAACGAGGCTGTTGGCGTAGGCCCCCTGGGCGCCAGCTTCTGGAATGAGGGCGACGGCATTAACATGGCTATGGAGGCCGGTGCCCGCTTGTGGCATGTCCACAACTACGTTGGCCCCAACATGGGCTACAGGTTCAAGAACTCCGGTGTGTACACCTTTGGTCTTTACTCGTTCTATGGCCTGTCTGTTGCTCCCGACGGTACCAGGTACACGAGCATTGGTGCCTCTGGTCACGGTAAGTTCCTGTATTACGGCAACCGTGTAAACTTCTTCTGCCCGCGTTGGACCTTCTTCATCTTTGACGACGATTCTGTCCATGCCGGCGCTCCGCACAAGTCCTTTGATGCCGACTGCCAGTGGGAGATCGACCACGGCTACTACTCCATTGCCGACACTCTCGAGGACCTTGCCGCCCAGATTGAAGTCCCTGTCGAGAAGTTCCTGGAGACCGTTGAGGCCTTCAATGCAAGCGAACCCAGGATGCCCATTGTTAAGGCTCCGTTCTATGCACTGCGCTGCGATTATCCGTGCGGCAACACACAGGGCGGTCCCGAGCGCAACGAGAAGGGCCAGGTCATTGCAGTTGACGGTACCCCGATTCCGCACCTCTATGAGGCCGGCGAGCTCGGCGATATCCACTCCCACTGCTACAACGCTTCCTGCAATGTTGGTGGCGGTCTGGCATTTGGCCGTATCATTGCCCGCCAGGTCTGCCAGACCCCGGACGATACCGACCCCGCCTCCCAGCTCACCGGTGAAGGCTGGCATCCCGCACCTCGCGAGGAGGTTGTATACGAGTGCGGCGAGAACCAGTTCATTGGCAAGGGTCAGGGCAAGGGCGGCCTGCCCATGGTTGTCCGCGTAACCAGGGACGGCGATAAAATCTCTGAGATCGAGATCCTTGAGCACTACGAAACTCTCGGCCTTGTTGATAAGTGCCTCGAGCAAATGCCGCAGCGCATCATCGAAGCTCAGAGCACTGATGTTGACGTCATTACCGGCGCTACAATGACTTCTATCGGCATCATTTCTGCCGTTGCCGACGCTCTTAAGTAAGACATTTTGCTTGCATCATACTGATTGACCAAAATGCCCGGACTGTCCACACAGCCCGGGCATTTCTCTGTCACCTCAAAGCCCCACCCTTTTATTATCTAAGGATGGGGCTCTGGCTATACTGTGGGATTATACAGAGCTATTTATGCTTGTACAAAGCTTGCGGCTTCGTTGCCGGCGATGTAGCCGGAGTCTATGCAGAGGCCGTAGCAGTAGCCGGGGACGTCGTAGTAAGGTCCGTAGTAAAGTGAACCGGCCTCGGTGCCTACGCAGTACAGACCGGGGATGGGGAGGAACTTCTCGTTGGAGAGAACACGGCACTGGTCGTCAATGCGGAGGCCGCCAAAGGTTGACCATGCGCTCTGGAAGTTCTCGGTGATATAGAACGGGCCGTCCTTAACAGGGGTGAGGTACCAGGGGTTTGCACCAAAGTCCTCGTCAACGCCGCTCTCGCAGAAGCTGTTGTAACGCTCAACGGTAGCAAGTACCTGTGCGGGATCAAGACCGGCCTTCTCGGCAACTTCCTCAATGGTGTCGCCCTTCCAGAGCCAACCCTCGGCAATGCCTTCCTCAATGTCCTCAGGAAGCCTGTCAAGAATACGATCCTTGAAGTATGCGCCAATGAACCAGTTGGTATTGGGATCGCCGTATGCGCCGTCCTGAGCGCCGCGAGCCTTCATATAATTGTAGAGACCCTCATTGGTGAGCGCGTCAACATAGGTCTGGTCAACAAGCGCGAACCAGGGGTTGTTGCGCAGGGTCTGCTGTGAACCGTAGCTCATGGGGTAATCTACGAGCATGCCCTCGTTCATGAAGCGCTTGCCCTCGGCATCAATGAGGAGGTTACCGTAGTAACCCAGCTTAAAGGCGTAGTTCTGATCATACTTGTCCTGCTTGGCCGGACGGCTGGCCTTGTCGTTGGTTCCGCCGTACTCGCAGGGGCAATAACCGTACTGGATGTCAAGTGCAGCGCCAATCTTCTCGGCGGCAAGAATACCGTCACCGGTGCAGTTTGAAACTCCGCCACGTGCAACGTTGAGGCCACGGATGTGGAGGAAGCGCTGCTGAAGGTCCTCATTGCCCAGATAACCACCGGTAGCAATAATTACAGCGCTGGCATTGATCTGGATAAGACCCTCGGGACCCTCGGCCAAAAGACCGGTTACTGCGCCGTCGTCGCCCTGGATGAGCGATGTCATGGTAGTTGCAAACTGTACCTCAACGCCCAAGTTCTCAAGTGTCTTGGTCCAAAGCTCAAAGCGCTCGTCAAGCGGGGTAAGAATCAGATGGAAACCGCCCTTTTCGCCAATGAACGGGGTCTCAAAGCGGAAGTTAGCCTCGCGGAAGGTGTAACCAATCTCGAGCAGGTTGGCAACAGCGTTCTTGGATTCATTGAGGCAGCGGCGCATAAGAGAGGGGTTGGGAGTCCACTTGGTGTAGGACATAACATGATAAAAGACGTCGTCAACGGTAAGGGTGGTACCGCCCTCCTTCTCATGGAGGACCTGGGTGTCTACTGCGAACGGACCGGAGACGTAAAGACCGTTAGGAGCGGTGATGTCTTCGCCCTTCTCGACCACAATAACATGTGCGCCTGCCTTAGCTGCGGTAATGGCAGCCATAAAACCAGAGGCACCAAGGCCGGCAACAACGATATCGCAATCATAGGCGGCAACCGGCTGTGCAGGAGCTTCCTCTGCCTGAGCAAGAGCTATGCCTGAGGCAGCAACGGCAGCTGTAGCGGCAGAAGCGGCAATAAAACTACGACGATCCATACGAGTATCCATAACACAAACTCCTTCCAAAGTCTTTGTGTACAGCATTTCCTCTTTCTGTACAGGCCACTGCGCACTCTAATGCCTGAACCAAGTTTAATGTCAAGAATATTTTTTAATAAATTTGGAATATAGGGTGAGAAGATAACGCTCTATACCGTTTATCTAGTCTTTCATACTATCCTTCCTCGAGCATACTTCTTTGATTGTGATATACTACATGGTTTGAGATTGCGCAATTTGACTGGTTGCGATTGAATCTTTTGCCAAAAGCGGGTTGTTTTAGGAGTTACAACATGGAGGAGCGTACTTACAAAATCAGCGAGTTTTCTGCTATGACAGGAATGTCGCCGTCCAAAATACGCTTTTATGACAAGGCGGGGCTGTTTACATCGAGCCAGCGCGAAGATAACGGGTACCGAACCTTCACCCCACATGATGCTTTTAGAGCCAATGCATTTCGCGTACTTTTGCAATACGGCTTCACGGTCGAAACAGCTATAGAGATGCTTGATTCCCGTCAAAACAGCACCGAGTTTGAACACTCCCTCCATGACCAGCGCGAACAGCTGATTCGTGACATTGACCTCCTTAAATACCGGCTTACACGCCTTGAAAGCGCATTGAGTATTCTCAACGAAGCCCATCAAAAAAGAGGCGATATACTAAACGCGTCAAACCTTGAACCCACTTTAGCCTTTGACGACGGTTTTGTATTGGTTGATGCAGATGACCAGCTCTATATTAATGCGTCATACGGATATGACTTTAGCGTCTCGGTAGAAAACCGCCAGGAGATTGCTGCATTTTATGAGCTTTTGAGCGTTACCAATTGTGCCCGCATTATTTCAAAAGCTGATCTTGAAGGCGACTCGCAAACCATTAACCCCAGCTACATCATCAGCATGCCTATCCATGAGGCATGGCGCCTTAAGGGGTGTGACCTCAACAAAGTGAGCAGACTCCCGCTTGGTAAGTGCGTGCGCTTTAGACGAGAACTGACCCGCGAGCAAAGCGTGCAAAAAGAGACATTTAACCCGCTCTTTGAGTATCTTGAGCTGCACGGGTATAAACTGCGCAGCGATATTTTGCTACTTCCCACATTTATGAACCTCGACGGCCAAGGCGCCGACATCGAGACACTGCTTGTACCCGTAAGCTAGAACAGGAGATGTACGTGCCGTCAGACCCAAATATGTTACCGTCAGACCCAGCTGCCAAAGACGCCCATGCGTTTGGTTCGTTGGGCGATCTTTCCTGCGACCTTTGGGACGAATTTGATGAAGCTGCCGAGAAGGACCCCGAGGTAGCCGCTATAGGATCTCCGGCAGCAGACGCAGCGCTTGACGCTTTTTTGGAATGGGTTGCAAACCGCGGCATTGATATATGGCCTCACCAGGAAGAAGCCCTCATGGACCTCATGGTAGGCGACCACGTAATTTTGGGCACGCCAACAGGCTCGGGCAAGTCGCTTGTCGCATTGGGCATGCACTTTATGGCCCTGTGCACCGGCAAGCGTGCGTTTTACACCGCTCCCATCAAAGCTTTGGTAAACGAGAAGTTCTTTGACCTCGTAGATGTACTGGGCCGCGAAAACGTGGGTATGATCACCGGCGATACGTCTATTAACGCAAGCGCACCCGTCATTTGCTGCACGGCAGAGATTCTCGCAAATGCTGCTCTCCGTGAGGGCGAAGATGCAGATATTGGCTGCGTTGCCATGGACGAGTTCCACTTTTACAGCGACCCTGACCGCGGCTGGGCCTGGCAGGTACCCCTGCTTATTCTCCCTCACGCCCAGTTTTTACTCATGAGCGCCACGCTGGGCGATGTAACCCGCATTGCGGCTGACCTTAAAGAACACACCGGACGCGACGTTGACGTTATCGCAAACGCTCCCCGCCCCGTGCCCCTTACCTATGAATATGTTGATACCCCGCTCGAAGGCACCGTTGAACTCGCGATTCGCAACGCGCAGGCTCCGCTCTACATTGTGCATTTTTCACAGGACGCAGCCCTCTCAAGCGCGCAGTCGCTCGCAAGCTACGGCGTCAGCTCCAAAGAAGAGCGGGATGCGCTTAAAGACGCCATCAAAGGGACGCGCTTCTCCACAGCTTTTGGTAAAACACTCCAGCGCCTGTTGGGCTGTGGAGTCGGTGTGCACCATGCCGGCATGCTCCCCCGTTACCGCCTTTTGGTAGAGCAGCTCGCTCAAAAAGGCCTTTTGCCGGTAATCTGCGGCACCGGCACCCTTGGCGTGGGCATTAACGTGCCCATTCACACCGTTCTTCTCACACAGCTTACCAAGTTTGACGGCTCAAAGATGCGCCGCCTCGCGTCGCGTGAGTTCCACCAGATAGCCGGACGTGCCGGACGCAGCGGTTTTGATACCGAGGGCATGGTTATTGCCGAGGCGCCCGAACATGACATAGAAAACGCACGTGCTATGGCAAAAGCGGGCGGCAACCCCCAAAAGATCAAAAGCATTAAAAAGAAGAAACCACCCGAGGGCTTTGTAGGATGGAGCAAAGACACCTTTGAGAAGCTCATATCCCAGCCTCCCGAAACCCTCGTGCCCCGCCTCAAGATTACCCATTCGATGGTATTGGCCGAGGTATCGCAGGGCGGCAATGCGGTGGCTCGCATTGAGCAGATTATTGAGAAGTCCGCGCAAACCGACGAGCAAAAAGCCAAGCTCCGCGACCGTGCGGCCGAGATATTTGCCACCCTCATTGACGCCGGTGTTATTGTGGTTGAGCAAGAACCCGGCGAGCCTGAACCCCGCTACTCACTCACCGTTGAGCTTCCCAGCGACTTTGCGCTTGACCAGCCGCTCTCGCCGTTTTTGTTCGCAGCTCTCGAGCTTCTTGACCCCGAGAGCGAAACCTATGCCCTCGACGTGGTAAGCATGTGCGAAGCAACCATTGAGGATCCCCGGCAGATCCTCCGTATTCAGGAGAAGCGCGAGCGTGACAAAGCTGTTGCGCAGATGAAAGCCGACGGTGTTGAGTATGACGAGCGTATGGAACGACTTCAGGAAGTCACCTACCCCAAACCGCTCGAAGAACTTCTCGACGTTGCCTTTGCCGAGTATTGCAAACAGGTCCCCTGGGCAAACGATTACGAGCTCAGTCCAAAATCGGTCCTTCGCGACATGCTTGAGAGCGCCGCTGACTTTAAGGGATACATCGCGGGCCTGGGCCTGAGCCGCTCGGAGGGCACGCTTTTGCGCTATCTTTCTGACTGCTACCGTGTGCTTGCCCGTACCGTACCTCCCGAGAAGCGCGATGACCGTCTGAAAGAGATCATTGGCTGGCTCGAACTCATTGTGCGCAGCGTTGACTCGAGCCTTGTGGACGAGTGGGCACGCGCCGGAACCGCCGGCCTCGAGATTGCACCTCCTCCCCCTCCCGACGAGGTTGTCCACGACCGTCATGCGGTTACCCTCTTGGTTCGCAACGCTCTCATGCGCCGCGTACTTTTGGCCGCACGTTCACTGGAGCAGGAAAAAGCTCTCCGCGAACTCGGAGAACTCGACCTTGACTTTGGATTTGGTGAGGCCAAGTGGCGCAAAGTACTCGACGCCTTCTATGAAGAGCACGAAGAGCTTCTTACCGATGCCAATGCCCGTAGCGCCAAGTATTTCTCGATTGATGAGACACCCGAGAAAACCGAGCATGCCTGGCGTGTGCATCAGGTCTTTTGCGACAGCGACGGCGACTGTGACTTTGGCATTATGGCAACACTCGATCTCGACGCTACCCAGGAAGCCGGCGAAGCAGTGTTTAGCGGCTATAAGGCGGGCAGTATAGAAGAATTGTTGCATGATTCATAAACTCGGGAGAAGCCCGGCATTTGCGCGGGCTTCTCGGACAATAATTATACGTAGTAAGGAGTTTTATGAGGCTTTTTATTGCAGTACAGCTACCGCAGAACATGCTCGACGCTCTCGCCGAGACACAGGCGCTTTTGCGCGATACCGTTCACGGGCGCTTTGTGGGGAGCGATTTGTTCCACGTGACGCTTGCCTTTTTGGGTGAGGTCGACTGCATGCGCATCCCCGAGGTAACAGCCGCGCTCGAAGAAGGCTGCCGAGGGCATGAGGCTTTTGAGACAAGGCTCACTCACCTGGGCTCATTCGGTAAACCGCGCTACTGCACGCTCTGGCAGGGATTTGATTCAACACTCAAAGCAACCGGCGCCTGGAGCGACCTTGCAAAGGATGTACGAAAGGCAGTTAAAGCCGCTGGTTTCTCGTTTGATGACAAATCATTTGTACCCCATGTCACCCTTATGCGCAATGCGAATATCGAGAAGCTCAGCGAACTTCCCATGCCGGTAAGCGCTCAGGGAATCATTTCTCAGGTAACCCTCTTTAAAAGCGATCTCTCTGGTCCCTTCCCGGTATATGAGGAGATAGATTCAGTCGAACTGATCTCATAAGAGTATGCTAAACTTACCGGACAGAATACCGTACAGACAAGGAGGCGTACATGAATGCTATGATTCGTTTGGTCAGAGCGTTCCCTCTCATCATACTGCTTGCGGTTCTGGCAGCCATCATTTATTTTACCGTCGCGTCACGTACGTCCAAAGACCATGCGAAGGTGCTGCTCATCAACATTTTTGGATGGCTCAATATTATTCTGACCCTGATATTCTATATAGGCGTAGCCTACGCATGGATAGAACATAATGATTTTGTAGTCGATCTCAGCGCCGGCTTCGCCGTAGTCTCCA
>JAFWFL010000015.1 GCA_017515595.1 Coriobacteriales bacterium | reverse complement strand
AAGCTGTTGCTGAAGAAGCATGGTCTGAGGCTGCACCAACCGGCCTTGAGTCATCCGAGCAATTCTATGCACCAACCGGCGTCTGCAGTGACTGCCATGGCGACGGCCGCGAGCCCGGCCCCAACTACCACAACTTTTAAGTAGCATCACACAGAGGCGGAAAGGCTCAGAAAAATCCTGCATCCCTTTTCGCCCCAGCAAACAAAAAGAGGAAGGAATTATCATGAGCATGGATTTAACTCGTCGTTCGTTTGCCAAGGCCGGTGTGCTCGGTACTGCTGCAGGTGCCCTGCTTGCACAGGGTGCAACGGTAGCAGCCTTTGCTGAAGAGGCTGCTATGAGCGCTTCCAACCCCGAGGGGATGCGAGTCCCCTCCACCTGCAACCTTGAGCGCGAATGGTATAAGCCTGTCGAAGGAATCGTAGCCTTTGAGGAGGAGCTCGTCACCGAGTTTGCCGAGACAGTCGAGTGCGATATGGTAGTCGTCGGCGGAGGTATCTCCGGCTGCTGTGCTGCCTATTCAGGCCACTCAAACGGTTTGAACGTTGTTTTGCTCGAGAAGGGCGAGAAATTCGCCGGTCGCGGAGCTCAGATTGGCTGCATCAACTCTGAACTTCAGATCAATAATCCTGACGCTGCAAAGCTTGATGCCGAGGCACTGGTAAATGATGGTGTGCAGAGTGGTGACCATCGCGTAAACCGCAAGATCTGGGAGCGCTACGCCAATTTCAGCGGACAGGCAGTAGACTGGGTCAGGGGAGTTGTTGGCGACGAAGCGGGCGATTGGATGGCTGATACCTCGCCCATCTCTATCAATGACGGTGTTATCACCTGGCCTTCTGTGGTCAACTGCACCATGATGGCCGCCAGAATCGCTCCTGTTGTGGGTCAGCGTCTCATCGACGAGGGTGTTGACGTCCGCTTTAACACACCGGCGGTACAGCTGATCAAGGAGGATAGCAGAGTTATTGGCGTTGTGGCCAAAGATCCTGACGGACAGTACATAAAGGTGCTCGCCGCCAACGGTGTTGTGCTCGCAACCGGTGGTTACGAGGCCAACTGGAAGATGCTTTGCGAGAACGTGAAACCTCGCGATCTCATCGTGGCACAATGGCGCAATGAAACCACAACCAACACGGGCGACGGTATCCTGATGGCCCGTGCTATTGGGGCTCAGATGGATGACTACCCCCACGCCATGATGAACGACCCGGGTACCATGGTTGCAACACACAATTGGTGCAGCTCACTTATCCTGGGTCCCATGCGCGTTAACGAGTTCGGGAAGAGGTTTATCAACGAGGCCTGTTCTATGGAGCTCGTCACGAATGCCATTGCTAACCAGCCCGGTGCCCACGACTGGGTTATCTACGCTGGCGACGTCTTTGCCACTCTCGACGAAGTGTTCAAAAAGCGTAACTTCCCCTTCTCAGCCCGGGGTGATGCTGATGAAATCATGACCAACGCGGCGTGTGCCAACACCCTCGAAGAGCTTGCTAACATCATCGGGGTGCCCGAGGAGGCCTTTGTTGCCACCGTCGAGGCATATAACAAGGCCTATGACGAGGGCTACGATCCTGAGTGGGGCACCAGCGCTTCTGTTCTGCTTCCCCTCAAGGAGCCTCCGTTCTATGCCGTTGAGGAAATGAACTGCACGATGTGTACAGCAAGCGGCCTTACTATTGATCAGTACTCACGCGTTCTTGATACTGGTTATCAGCCCATTGAGGGTCTGTACGCCATCGGTAACTGCTCAGGTTCAATGTTTGAGGGATACTATCCTCATCACATCCAGGCCGTAAGCCATGGTCGCTGCATTACCTTTGGTTACCTGGTTGGCCGCCGTCTGGCAGGCATCGAGGACTAATAATTTGATGTGAGGACATCATTCGCCCCATCATAAAAGGGCTTCTCGGTCAGAGTTTCTCGCCGAGAAGCCCTTTTATGTTGAAGTTGATGTAGATTAGGTTATGATCAAATATCATGCACTGTTTTCAAATGTTATGAATGAAAAGGGTATTGACTTGTTTTATTAGTGTTTCTGTTCACAGAATACCATCTTATTATCCAAAACACTTCTGAACACAAACCGCGCTACCTATGTTACCGTTCATTTAATGTCTTGATGACTTGTTACAACATTTTGTATATGTTATAGTATACAAAAACATATTACAAAAAGGAGCTGATGCTTTGAACAAAGAGATAGAGGTGCAAGACAGAGTTCATAAGCGTCATCCTGATGTAACAGAGAATGATGTTCTTACAGCTTGGCACAATGCTCTTGCTGCCAGAACCAGAGAATTTGGTCCACCGGATATTATTGCTGCAGCGGGTATGGATTCTAAGGGAAGACTTATTGAGATGCTGGGTGTAGAAATGGCTGATGGTAAGGTTAGTATATACCATGCAATGAAGCTAACCAAAAAGATGGCGTCTGAGCTTGGTTTATAAGTGGAGTGATGAGTGATGAAAGAGTATATTACAAAAAGTGGTGCCGTGTTGACTGATGAAGATTTTGACCGTCTCGCAGATGAAGCCGAGCTTGGTAATTATCCGGGAAAGCCTGGAGCATGGATTATAAGGCCGCAAGGAAGACCATCGTTAAGTGATGAAGAACTGGTGACTATTACCTTTAAGGTTCCTCGTTCACAACGTGATGCAGTTGATAGAGAAGCTCTTATTCATAATGAAACGCGTAGCCAGTTTATGCGCAGAACACTCGAAGCCGCACTTGCCTAAGAGAGAATTATGCCATTATGGTGGTGGCGTTTTTGGTTAGTTGGTAAATGAAGGATAGAGATGTATTGCCTGTAGCCAAGAAGGGCTTCTCGGCCGGAATTTCCTGCCGAGAAGCCCTTTTAGGTTGGGACAAATGTAGACCAGGTATTGAAAATCTAGGCTAAAGCGTTTTCAGCGGCTTTTTGGCCGGCGATACGACCGGTACAAATTGCGACACCTTGGCAAGAACCAGAAATGGTGATACCGTAAGTTTCGCCTTGGAATCCGCTTGCGTCCATACCGGCGCAGTAGAGGTTCTCAACGGGCTCGAAGTTCTCATTGATAACCTGGCAGTCTTGGCTGATGCTGACGCCGCCCATGGTGTTCAGAAGGTTGGGCAGGATATGGGCTGCATAGAAGGGGCCGTTCTCCAAGGAGATCAGGAATTTGCTATCCTTGTGGTATTCGGTGTCCTCGCCTGCGGCGCACAGCGCATTGTAAGCCTCGACGGTTTGAGTGAGGACCTCAGCATCGAGCCCAATTGCTTGAGCGAGCTCCGCGATGGTGTCAGCCTTAAAGAAGTACTCGCTGCTAGCATAGGTCTCCACATCAGCAGGCAGGTTGGTGCATTTGGTGCCCGGCAGCACGAACATGCCAAATCCGGTATCGCAACCGTCGTTCATGTAATGGTCGAAGCAGTCCTGGCTCGCGATGGAGAAAACCGCCTTCTGCTTCTGTACAGCATTGGAGGCCTTGGTGTAATAGTTGGTGAGGTCCTCACGGACAAAGCGAACGCCGTCCTGGTTGACCCACATGTTGCTGCCTTCCATGCTCATGCAAGCGCTCAACTGTGCAAAAAGATCAGCGCCGGGGATGCTCAAGCCAATCTGACAAGCGGTGATGTTCTTGGGACGTTCGCCGAGGATCTCCGCCACCGCATTGATGCCAAAACCTGTTTCACCCGCACCGCCGCGGTAGAAAAGCCGGTTGCCGGGACGGTTGGTGTAGGAGCTGATCATCTCAGGAACACAGCCGCATCCGCCACAGGCGATGATGACCGAACCGGCGTTGATGTTGTAGACGGTGCCGTCTTCGCCTGTAGCCTGAACTCCGTTGACGCACATGCCGTCGTAAAGGAGGGCGGTCGCGGGAGTAGACAGCATAATATCGATACCGGCCTCTACGGCTGCGGCCTCCAAGCGAGCGATGGCAGAGATGCCGTGTCCGCCTTCAAAGATGTGCCACGTCAGAGGGACGTTCGAGCCGGTGGAGGTTACGGTCTCAAACACCACGCCCTTGCTGATGAGCCAGTCGATGTTGTCGGCAGAGTTGTTGGCAACCAATTCCCACAGCTTTGTATTCACGTTGTAGTTCTGGAAGTCGTATTCCAGGTCGAGGATGGACTCGACGTCGATGTCGGTGATTCCCATCTCCTTCTGGAGCGAGCTCCCCACAGCAAACATTCCCTCGGCATAGTTGGAGTTGCCGCCCAGAATGCCCATACTTTCGAGGATGAGAACACTTGCCCCTGCATCCTTTGCCGTCAGAGCAGCCGACATGCCAGCAATGCCAGATCCAATAACTACAACATCATAGTCAAGCGTTTTGTCTGCTTCTTGGACTTGTTCCTGAGCGCCGGCCAATTTTGCACCTGATACTGCGACACCGAGTGCTCCCATGCTTGTAATGAATCCACGACGTGAAATGTTTGTTGAACTCATGATACTCTCCTAAGTGTAAGTGAAAAGCCCTGCGCTTTCCTTTGAGAAGCATTATGTATAGTGTTGAACTATCTAGCTAGAGAATAATGCCCTGGTAATACTCAATAATTAATACAAATATAATATAAAGTCTCATTAAGCAGAATAATTATAGATTAAGTCTCATATTCTGGAACAAGTCTATATAGCGATGGTATACTCATTTTGTTCGGCATGAGAAGATAGATCTTATGAAAAGGGGCTGAACATTGAAATATCCCAGTGTGGTGAGAAAAGGATTCGCCACCAGAAGGAAAGTATACGAATCTCTTGAACGTTTGCTTGATGAGCGGGCATTCGCCGATATTGTTGTATGTGAAATTTGGCAGGGAGCCGGAATATCGCGCGCGACGTTTTACCGGCATTTTGATGGTAAAGATGACGTTGTCAGAAAGTTGTTTCGAGAATTCAGCGAATCAACACTTGAGGAATCAGGAAGATCACTAACGTGGTATCAGGGTAATCTCCAAATGACACAATACCTCTATGAAGCGAAGAATATCTTCACGCGGGTGGTAGGTATACCAGAAGAAGGGCTTGTTCCTCTGGTGGGGTGGGAATCGCGTGTTGAGTCTTTGGTACGCACCATAGAAGAGGGTTGTCCCAAAGAGCTTGATGATGAGCTCAGGTTTGAAATCACAACTCTGTCACGTGTGGAACCCATGCTTATGACCAAATGGATATCAGAAGGTATGGTAAAAACACCTGAGCAGATGGCCCAGTTGTTAGAAGGTGTGTGTCCTCCAAGATTGCATTCTATAATGCAACGGTTGGCGTCGAACGGAAGAGCGATATTTCAATGAACGTAAAGCCAATAGAACGATCAGAATACGAGACGCGCATGCGAATTGTTGATTCGTTTGAGGAGTTACTCGAACATTCGACGTTTGGTCATGTTTCAGTGGATGAGCTTTGCAAAAAATCTGGCGTTTCAAAAAGCGTGTTTTACCGGCTTTTTGAGGGAAAGCGTTCTGTGGCAACGTGGACGTTTGATTTTTTTGCCATGGAGTATTCAAAAGCGCTGGGAGTATCTATGGACTGGCGAGACAGTCATAGGCATGTACTTCAGGTTATGATCAAATATCATGCGCTGTTTTCAAGTGCTATGAATGAAAAGGGTATCGACTCGTTTTATCAACTAGAAATACGTAAGCTCACAGCCAATCTTGAGGCAGCACTGTTTGATTATCACGGCGTATCGCGGTCAGATGAGTTGGTTTTTCAGATTAGCTTTATCAGCCATGCCACCGTTCTTATGGTATGCGATTGGTTTGTTGCCGGTATGCCCTATGATATGGAGACTCTGCTTGATTATCTGGAGGCTGTTGTACCGCAAAAACTCTATAACACCGTTAACCGCCTCATGTCCGCAAATAAACAAAACAGGTCATATGTATAAAAGTATGTTATGTATAATGGGCTACTCTCTCAAATGACAACCTGCACCAGTAGCCTTCTGGTATATGAAAATCTCTGCCAGTAAAAATGAGGGCTTTAGAAGGTATACAAAAACATATTACAAAAAGGAGCTGATGCTTTGAACAAAGAGATAGGGGTGCAAGACAGAGTTCATAAGCGTCATCCTGGTGTAACAGAGAATGATGTTCTTACAGCTTGGCACAATGCTCTTGCTGCCAGAACCAGAGAATTTGATCCACCGGATACTATTGCTGCAGCGGGTATAGATTCTATGTTTTTGGTTAGTTGGTAAATGAGGGATAGAGATGTATTGCCTGTAACCAAGAAGGGCTTCTCGGCAAGAAACTTTTGCCGAGAAGCCCTTTATGGGTTAGTCATACTTTAAAGCTTTGGAGTAGCAATATCCTCCCGAGTCAAATCACCTGTCCCCCGACTCTCCTGAAATGCTCATTCCTGCCAGCATTGATTTGTGATATAAATGTTTCTGTTGATATCATGAGGGGGTTGATCTTGTTAGCATGATTGAGTTACAGCCAACAGATAAGACAGATGGTACTTCTCCAAATGTATTGATTCCCATTCTTCTTGCGTTGGGATACGGATGCATTGTCGCTATCTCGCCGTTGTTTATACTCGGTCTATTGAATCTTTCTGATTTAGGTGCGAATACATTTTTGGGCACATCAATACTATCAAACGGAGTATTTGCTCTTGGCTTTGCTTTGGGTATTGCGATGGGGATAATGCCGGTTAAGAACAATAATTGGTACTCGCAACCAATCATTTACTGCAGCTTGGCATGCTATATAGTCTTCGCGCTTATATTTCAAATAATAATGGGAAAGACGGGAGGTTCGCTCGGGCCGCAGACAATTGTCGAATTTATTGATGGTTTGGTCATAGCTGTCTGTATGGCAATGTGGAATGACCAAATACCCAAACTTCACAATTCAAAAGCATACCTTATACTTGCGGGTTCCGTTCTAGTAGCGGTTGTTATCAATTTGTTTTCCCAGTTTGGAAAGTACGAATGGTTTTTAATGGTATATCGCGTACTGATATTTGCAAGCCCCGTAATATCTGCGATATGTTTTGTAATTATTAGTTATCTCACAAAAAGTACCGGTATTCAAATCAATAATTCTCAGTTTCATGAATCATCTTTTGATAATGCAAAGGTGCCAATGGTAACACTGGGTGTATTTGCTTCGATTGGCTTTGTTATGGGAGTAAGCTGGCATATTGCTCCCACGGGACTCATTTCAAATAGCATATTTGCTACGGCAGGAATCATTATTACTACCCTCGCTTTTTGTATCGCCGCATATTTGGTATATCGCAAATCCACAGATATAAAATTTGGAATATTTATCAGATTGGTTATTGTTGTTGTAACCTTTGGTTTTGTACTTGTTCTGCTCTCTGTTTGCGGAGTATTAACAGCCGGAAGCGTATGGACTATGGTATTCGCTGCAGGCATGGTACTTGAGTCTGAGGTTTTTCTTTTGGGCTGGCTTCAAATGGCTGCCTATTCTTTTATCAGCACCAATCTTGCATGGCGGCGTTGCTCGCTTTTTTACGGTATTGGCCTTGTGGCGGGCTATGTTTTTTGTGCAACGTGCGAAGTTCTGGCAGGGAATACAGTAAATTTCTTCTTGCCCGCAATTTGGAGTGCAGTAATTATCATGGTCATGATCCTTGTGACAATTCTTCTCCCTGCGGCTCAGAGTGGTATTGATATGTTCATGAACGGAAACTTGTCTTCTCAGGAAACGCATGCACAGCGAGCAGCCAGACGTTGTGAGGAGATTGCCGCCGAGTATTCATTGACTACACGCGAAAAAGACGTTCTTGTTCTTGTTGCCAGCGGTTGCTCACGGAGTGAAATTGCAGACAATCTCATTATTAGTGAGGCTACAGCACGCACACACCTTCAGAATCTGTATCGTAAATGTGGAGTACATTCCGCAAAAGAACTTATGGGTTGGATTCACGAAATCTAATTCTAAGCAAGAGAATAAGATAGTTCTTTTGTCCTCTTACATTCTTGTTTTAATCATAAAACACCTGATAAATGCAAATACGACATTTGTCGTATGTATTAATGAGAGCAAAATACGCCGCAAAACGTATTTTCATTTACTCCTCATTATGTGATTCTCCGAGTTGTCAAAAGCCTATGCGGATACAAAAAAGGTTCCGAGTTGGCAGTACCTCATAAAGAAAGGAAATTCATAATGAGCAGCAATACTACAACCATGACACGCAGGACATTTACTTCTACAGCAGGAGCAGCTGCTGCGGCTGCATTAACTACAGGAATTGCCAATTACCAAGCACACGCAGACGAAGCTCCCCAACTTGACGAGTCTTCTCCAATACCTCTGGTTGCAGTGCCGGACTCATGGGATGAAGAAGCCGATGTTATTGTAGCCGGTACCGGAGGTGGTCTTTGTGCCGCATTACGCGCTGCCGAGCTTGGCGGTAGAGTTATATGTCTTGATCCCTCATATACCTGGGGTGGAACAAGTATTGAAACCGATATTTTTGCGGTATTTGGATCAAAGTATCAAGAGAGACTTTGGGAGGTGGTTGATCTTGCTGAGTTTGGTATGCCCGGTGTAACTCTTGCTGATATGTTTGATCAAAGTATGGGTGGTCACTCTGCTGAGTTTTTTAAAGAAGTTTTCTATCAAAGATATTACGCTCAAGCAGGAGGCAATCTTGACATGGCGTCGGGGCAAACAGGCGATGGCACTATTAACCCCATGGGCTCACCGTCTCGTGGCTCGGCCTCACATGTACGTGCTTTGCTTGAATGCGAAGCGGATATGACTGACTGGCTTGCTGAGAAAATCGCTCCGTATGGCGTGACATTGGCTCCTGTTACAATGTATGGAACATCAGGTATTATGTTCCTTTGTCCGGCAGGTTCTGAAACAGGCGGATTTGTAGCACGTGCAAACTATACAATTTATGAGGCGCTTTATAATGCATGTGTTGATTCAGGCGTGAAGTTTGAACTGGGTAATGGAGTAGCCGCCCTTGTAGCGGACGGACAAGGCGCGGTAGTTGGCGTTAAGACTGATGAAGGCACGTTTATTAAAGCCAATAGAGGGGTCATTCTTGCAACGGGCGGAATGGCGGGCAACCAACAAATGCTTGCTAAATATTGTCCATCAATTTTTTACGGAGCTTTTACCTCAACAGCCACTCCGTTTGATACCGGCTTGGGTATACGCATGGGTCAGGGAGTGGGTGGCATTATTACCTGCCTTGACCAAGCAAATCTTTTTGACGGTGGACTTGAGGTTCCGGGTGGCGCTCGCTATTTATATAGCGGAGACGTTCAATTTGCCCGACAACCCGGTTGTTTGCTCAATATCTATGGTGAGCGTGTGCCGTATTACTCGCTTTATACCTACGGCTTCACAAACCAAGGAGCGATTGACGCAGCCCAGCCCGGCGGATTTGCTATCCTTGTTGCGGATGCCAACTACAAGAAGATCATGGATGAGTCAACCGAACCCATATGCCGCAAACCTATAACCACGGCGATGATGGAGGAAGCCGGCGCAAATGCCAACCGTTTACCTGAAGTCCTCTGTGCTCATGACTGGCATATAGGTTTTCAGGAAGGGCTTGATGGTGGCTGGATTAAGCAGGCAGACACCATAGAAGAACTTGCCGAGCTCTTGGGCGTAAATGCACAAAAACTTATTCAAGGCATCGAATCCTGGAACAATGCTTGCGAAGCCGGCGTTGATGAAGCATTGCATTATGATCCACGGTGGTTGCGTCCGGTAGTAGAGCCTCCGTTTATTGGTCTTAAAGTAAATGCCACTATTCTTAATACATATACCGGCCTAGCTGTCGAAGCAGGAACACAGCAGGTTATTGATGTTTCAGGTAATACTATCCCTGGTCTTTATGCAGCAGGAACCACGTCTGCGACCTATACCGCTAACCCCGGAGGAGGAGCTGCTTTTTCTTGCGGTACTTCTTTTGCTGCCGCAAATGCTGTTATGGGTGCATAATACTTCAGCAAATGCGTTCCAGCAAGATCAAAAGGTTAGATTGATAGAGTAACAGGAGACATAACGGGCTTCTCGGCCGGAATTTCCTGCCGAGAAGCCCTTTTTAGTCCAGAATGTGTCCATCACGGCTGATTGTAACAACCTGCCAAGGGATGAATTTATTGCTTGCCTGAAGCGCGTTTTCTGCAGCCCTCTGCAGTCCGCCGCAGCAGGGGACATCCATCCGCACAATTGTTACACTCTTGATGTTGTTGTCGCGGATGATTACTGTCAGCTTTTCTGTGTAATCTACTGCATCCAGCTTGGGGCAGCCAATCAAAGTGATCTTGCCCTTCATGAAGTCCTCATGCATGTTGGCATAGGCATAAGCTGTACAGTCAGCTGCAATCAGTAGCTTTGCGCCATCAAAAAACGGGGCCTGCGTTGGTACCAGCTTAATCTGGCAGTGCCACTGGCCAAGTTGGGAGACTGGTTTTATGGCAGAAACAAGTGGCTCCTCTTCACAATGCTGAAACTGTGCTATACGGGAACCGGGACAACCGTTTTCGTGTTGCATGGGTTTCATCTCACTCATTTTCTTTCTTTCCTTTGCTTCTTGTACTGCTCTCTCGTCATATTCGGGAGCTTCGCGCTCTTCAAAAGTGATTGCTCCGGTGGGGCATCCCGGCAGACAATCTCCAAAGCCGTCGCAGAAATCTTCCCGGACCAATTTAGCCTTTCCATTTATGATTTCAATTGCACCCTCATGGCAGGCGCTGGCGCACAGCCCGCAGCCGTTACACTTTTCTTCATTGATCTTGATGATTTTCCGGATCATTTGTAAACTCCTCCTTTGGTTTTCTTGATTCTGTAAATGATTATAGTATGATGAATCAAACGGTTCGGTTGTATTTACAACAGATAGGTGCTTTTTATGAAAGAATTTGTTCCCGTACTAAAGAGGACAAAGCTGTTTGCCGGTGTAGGCGATGAAGATATTACTTCTATGTTATCCTGCCTCGGAGCAAAGCTCCATACATACAAGAAGGGTGAATACGTACTGCGGGAGGGCGAACGGCTGAGCGATATCCTTGTCCTTGCAGAGGGCAGTCTCCATATTCAGAGAGATGACTACTGGGGCAACCGCAGTATTCTCGGACATATCGGAGTCGGCGAGATTTTTGGCGAAGCGTATGTGGCACCAGAAAGCGGTACGATTTTGAATGATGTTATTGCGGTAGAAGACAGCTCTGTATTTTTCTTTGATGTGAAGCGTGTTATTACAACCTGCTCCTCAGCTTGCCGTTTTCACACTATGGTTGTACAAAACCTTTTCTTCGCCATTTCAGAAAAGAACAGGAGCCTGGTTCAGAAGCTGGGTTATATCTCAAGGCGAACAACAAGAGAAAAACTCATCTCGTATCTTTCCGAAGAAGCAAAAAGACAAAACAGCTCATACATTACTATCCCGTTTAACCGGCAGCAGCTTGCAGACTATCTTTCTGTCGATAGGAGCGCAATGTCGAATGAACTATGCAAGATGCGCAATGAAGGACTGCTGGAGTTTGAGAAAAACCATTTTAAGCTACGAATACGCGAGCAGTACTAAAGAAGTGATGCCATCAGAAAGTTCAATTATGCAAAAGTGTTTTTGTCTCTTAGCCTGCTGCTCTCCCGTTACTTTTCGCAGACGCAGTACCAGGTGTTGCCGGTGCCTTTGGCGTGGGGGCAGTTGAGGCAGGAGCGCTCAGGGCACAAGTGCTTGGAGATCCATTGTGAAGCGTTTTGATAGGGGTTGTTTGCAAATATCCCTGCGAAGCCGGGCTTTTGTTCCATGGCGGCAATAACCAATGCAGCAATTTGTTTCATGCCCAAAGCGGTGGGGTGTGTACCGTCTAATGCTTCATAATCAAGGCCATAGCTGCATAAATCCAGTGCTTTGCACCCATGGCCTGTGGCGATGGATTTGATGGCCTCGTTGTAAAACTGCATGGGAATGCCTCTGAGATTCCAGGCAAAGGTAGGCGAGTGGTGCCCGGTGACCCTGCCCGGTATGAGTGTCATACACCATACGGTGGCCTGAGGGTATACTGCGGCAAGCCCGTCAAGCATGACGCCGTATGCCTGTTCAAATTCTTTAAGCTCCTGCTCACCTGCACTCCCAGCGGTTTTTGCGGGGTAGTGCGAAAGGTCGGTACAGGGTGGTGTTGCGGAGCTTCTTGCCTGGGCTTGTGCACGGGCAGACCCCCAACCGTAGTCATTTGTGCCCATAAATACAAGAATATCTGAGGGGCTTGCGCTTCCCTGCAGAGACTCAATGCGCTCAGCGCTCCATGCGGCAGGAAACCCTGCACCGGCTACCATGCTTCCGGAGTATGAACCGTTGGCAGTTACCGTAGCTCCAAAATATGCAGCCACCAATGACCACCAGGTATCCTCAACGCCTGCAAGCCCCGCTTCCCGGGCTCGTTCAAGCGAATAATAAACCGCAAACCCATGAGGGTTATATCCCTCAAATGTGCTAATAGAATCACCCAACACCGCAAATGTCCGTGCCATGCCTGCCCCCGTCTCTTCCCCTCTTAACGTAACGGTATCAAAACATGCCTTTTGAACAGATATGCATTATAACGCAAATCGGAAATGAAGAACAAACTTTGTACAAGTAACGTAAAGCCATGCCTAACAGGCTGCGCGCGTAAGCAAAAGGGCTTCTCGGCCGGAGATTCCTGCCGAGAAGCCCTTTTATTCTTTAGCTATTTATGGTTTAGAGTTCGAGCATTTGGGCCTTGATGGGGATACGCCAAATTACGGATTGCTCAGCTTCGCAGGCGTAGAGGTAACCATCATGGATGCAGAGGTTGGTTACCTGGATGCCGGCGCTCTCGGGCAGACGGACGGTGGCAATGGTCCAACCAAAGTTGGTGACAGCCATTATTTCCTTTGCCTTAAAGTGTGCAAAGATGATGTTGCCCTCGGTGTCGGTGAGCATGCCATCAGGTCCAATGCCGCCGTTGAAGCTTGCGAGAACGCGTGCAGCCTCGGGGCCACCCGGATATGCCTTTGAAGGCAGCATGTCAATGCGGTTAAAGTAGAAGTCAGAAACATAAATGAACTGGCCGTCAGGTGAGAGGGTAATGCCGTTGGGGAAGGCAAAACCGCTTGCGAACTTCTCGACCTCAAAGCTGCCGTCGCCATACTTGACATAGTAGATGTTGCCAATGGGATTAATAATGGAGCTGCCGCTTGCGTCGGTGAAGTAAGCGCCGCCCTGGCCGTCAAGTACCAGGTCATTGGGGCCACGGAAGTTCTCGCCGTTGCAACCGGTTGCCCTTGAGATGTACTCGCCGGTCTCGAGGTCAAAGGTTACAATGCCGCGACGAACGTCGGTGATGAGCAGGGTGTGGTCATCAATGAACTTTGCGCCGTTTGGCATTGAGACACCCTCGGGATCCTCATAGATGGTAGTGGCTGCGCCGTCTTCGATCTTGAAGACACGGTGGGTCAAAACGTCGATAATATACAGGTCATCGCCCAAGAAGTTCATACCCTCAATGTTCTGGCCGCCCTCGACGGTAGCAAAGAGCTCCCACTTGGCGTCGGGGTCAACAAGGTAGTCTGCCGGGAAAGTAACAGGGGCTGCAGGAGCGAACTCGTCGCCTACCTCAGCTGCGCTTGCAACTGATGCTCCGGTTGCTGCAACGGCAGCAGCAGCTGCCATACCGGCCAAAAGACCTCTCCTTGAAATAACTTTCTTCATAACTGTACTCCTTCCGTTTAACGACATTGCCTCTCTGCTAATGTTCGTTTGACGGCAAAAGGCAGGACCTTTTGCCGCTTTAACAACATTGCTCTCTCCACCAACGTACGCTATTTACCGTTGGAAAAGAATAGAACTGTGCCTGACAAAAGGTGCGTCCTTTTGTCAGCTAAGCGGCCACACCTTAAAAGTTGTGGTAGTTGGGGCCGGGCTCGCGGCCGTCGCCATGGCAGTCACTGCAGACGCCGGTTGGTGCATAGAATTGCTCGGATGACTCAAGGCCGGTTGGTGCAGCCTCAGACCATGCTTCTTCAGCAACAGCTT
>JAFWFL010000014.1 GCA_017515595.1 Coriobacteriales bacterium | reverse complement strand
GGGATTAGACATACTGGTTTACCAGCATGTCTAATCCCAAAACCACACACAACCCCCGTCCCTCTGTGTTATTCCTTACCCCAAAACCACACACAACCCCCGTCCCTCTGTGTTATTCATTGGGTAGAACCTCGTACATTATCAAAGATTTAGTGCTCATGTGAACAATATTGCCATCAGAGGAATAAGTTGGGTAGAATAATGTATTATTATTTAGTTTGTTAGAATTGCGAAGAGATAGAGATAGTTGTGGCAACTTTGTCCAATAAGGACTATTACGATATTCTGGGCGTTAGTAAAGACGCTTCTTTAGATGATATTAAAAAGGCGTTCCGTGTTAAAGCACGGACGATGCATCCTGATGTAAATAAAGAGCCCGGCGCAGAAGAAAAGTTCAAAGAAGTTACCGAGGCGTACGAGACCCTCTCGGATCCCAATAAAAGAGCTCGTTATGATGCCGTGCGTGCGGGAGGTTTTACTACCGAGAGTCCTTACAGGCCGTATCAGGGCGGCTCAACATCAGAGGGATTTCCGAACGATCCGTTTGGCTGGTGGAGCGCGTGGGGCGGACCTTTTGCGCAGAATTCTACGCAGACGTCAAGCTCTGCAACGGTTGGCGTGCGCTATGCCCAGGAAGAAGGCGCTACCAGGCGCGTTGTTATGCAGCTTACGGCTGATGAAGCCAAGAAGGGTTGCAAAAAGAGTGTTCTGTATACTCATGAAGCAACCTGTACTTCATGCAACGGCAAAGGCATTCGCGAAGGCGGAGAAGTTATAGACTGCCCCATGTGCAACGGCACGGGACAGATGACCGTCAACTTTGGCGGACTGTTTGTAACCAATATGATGTGCTCGGGCTGCGGCGGGTCAGGCAAGATCATTACAAAACCGTGCCAAACCTGCTCGGGCACCGGTACAAAGCCCGTTAAATCAACTCAAGTCATAGATGTGAAAGCGGGTACCCATGACGGTGACTCGCAGCGTATAGCAGGTGCGGGCGATGCCGGCAGGTGCGGAGGAGCAGCGGGCGATCTCAAGGTAGAGTTTGAGGTTCCCTCAGAGCATCTTACGCAGAGCCAGGAGTTTTGGTTCATGATTGCCGGCATAGTAGTTGCGTTTGCGCTCTGCCTTGGTCTCATGAATACGGCTGCGCATGTGTTTACGCTCATCATCTCGTACTTCTCGTTACCAATATTCTTTATTTTCTTCTTCTTCCCCAACTTTAGCAGAAAGAACCAGGGAGGGAGCTTTGCAAAACGGGCGCTCAGACGCTTTGGCTACGGCGTGCTCATAGGCTTGTTTATATTTATCATATTTACGTTCTTCAGCAATTGCTCGGGCCTTATGTTTGGAAGGTATTAACGGGCAGCAAGTTTGGTCAAGGACGTTAGGTTATCATAAAACAACAATCGCTAAAAAGGGTGTAAGGGGTTTAAAAAGCAATGGCTTCGAGCAAGGATTACTACGAAATACTTGGTGTAGACAAACAGGCCGACGATGCTACCATCAGGAAGGCATTCCACAAAAAGGCACGTGATCTTCACCCTGATATCAATAAAGAACCTGATGCCGAGGAACGTTTTAAAGAGGTGAACGAGGCATACGAGGTTCTCTCGGATCCCAAGAAGCGTGAGTTTTATGACCGTTACGGCAGCGTTGACGGGTATGGCCAGGGCCCGAGCATAGATGATATTTTTGGCGGCGGCTTTGATATGGGCGACTTGTTTAGCTCATTCTTTGGAGGAGCGGCCTCGGGCGGCGGGAGCAGAGCCGTCCGCCTTGACGGACGCGACATGGGTGCGAGCATCAAGATTACCCTGCAGCAGGCCGCAACCGGATGCAGCAAAGAAATCGCTTATAACCGCCTCGCACCGTGCCATTCATGCAACGGTTCCGGTTGTGCGGAGGGCGGCTCACAGGTGTCGTGTTCTACCTGCCACGGAACGGGCCAGGTTGTGACAACCCAGCGTTCATTCCTTGGCCAGATGCAAGTTCGCTCGGTTTGCCCGGATTGCAACGGTACCGGCGTAACCATCGACAATCCCTGCACCGAGTGCCAGGGCCAGGGCAGAACTCCTGACCGCGAGCGTGTGAGCGTTAAAATTCCGGCCGGATTCCGTGACGGTCAGCAGCTGCGCGTAGAAGGATACGGCGAAGCAGGCGTAAGAGGAGCACGTTCCGGCGACCTTATTGTTACCGTAATTATTGAAGAAGACGAGCGGTTCCAGCGCTCGGGAGACGATCTCCATGTTCGCGCTGAGGTAAGCATTGCTCAGGCAGCTTTAGGCGCCACGCTCGAGATTGAGGGCATTATGCCCGACGAAGTCGTTGAGGTTACCATTCCTGCCGGCAGCCAGTTTGATGACGAAGTCCGTGTTCAGAACATGGGTATGCCGCACCTGCGCAGGGACGGCAGGGGAGACCTTATTGTCCACATAGATGTGGTTGTTCCTCAGAAGCTCAACGAGCATCAGCGCAAACTGCTCGAGGAGCTTGCCGAGTCTATGAACGAGCAAGTTAATGCCCGCCGTACCCCCTGGCAACGGTTGCGTGAACGCTTATCATAATGAGCGCGCCTGTGAATAATACCTGTGAATATGACTGCGAGAAGCCCTCATGCTCTGTCGTAAATCTGGGTTGCCGGGTAAATCGCGTTGAATGCGACTGGTTCGAAACTCAGCTTCGCGATACAGGCATTGTGGTAGCAGAACCCGAGCAATCGCAGGTTATTATTATCAACAGTTGTATTGTTACCGGAGAAGCTCAGGCCAAAACACGTAAATCTGTGCGGCATATGGCATCTTTGCCTCAGCGGCCGCAGGTTATTGTGACCGGTTGCGCTGCCGTTCTCTTTCAGGCTGAGCTTGAGGCAATTTGTGACCGCGTGCACGTGGTTTCTCAAAAAGAATTGGTTGTTCAAGAAGCTATAAATACTCTTTCGTTTTTTGACAATGAATCAGAGCAACCGATGTATCACTCAGGTTCCGGGGAGAGCACCTTTTTGAGGAGCATTGACCGCGTCAAGCGTGGTGTTAAAATCCAGGACGGATGTGACAATTGCTGCTCATATTGCATTGTCTGGAAAGCCCGCGGGGCTTCTCGGTCTGTACCGTTACAGGATGTGCTCAACCAGGTAAAGCGTGTTATGGATGAAGGAGCCCTCGAAGTTACGCTTACGGGCATCAATCTTGGCAAATACGATGCCGGCGATGGTTCGGAAACACTTGCAACACTTATTGATGCGGTGTGTGAATGTGGCGCAAAACAGATTCGTCTCTCAAGCATTGAGCCTTGCGAAGTGACACCGAGCGTAATAGATGCGATGGTGAGGCACAAAGACCGGGTATGCCCGTATCTTCATATACCGCTCCAGGCAGGCAGCAACGAGATTCTCAGGCAAATGGGCAGGCATTATACGTGCGAAGAGTATTATGCGCTTGTGGAGGAGCTTCGCAAGAGCATGCCGCATATTTCGATATCGACTGACCTTATGGTAGGATTTCCCGGCGAAACCGAGGAACAGTTTCGCGAGACACTCGAGTTCTGTAAAGCGGTTGGTTTCTCCAAGATTCATGCGTTTAAATATTCACCCCGGCCGGGGACACCTGCAGCAGCAATGCCAAACCAAATTGATGCTACGGTAAAACAGGAACGCTCAAAACGCCTGCGAGAGCTTGCAGCACAGCTGCGCTATGATGATGCCGCAAAGCGCTTAGGCACCGTAGAAAACATCCTGGTAGAATCCTTTTCCCTAAACGGCACAGCCCAAGGAAAAACCGCGAGCTTCCACAGCGTACAGATCCCCGGAGATGCACACAATTTAACTTCTTGCACACTAATACCCTGCATCCTGAAAAGCGTAAATTCCCAGCAAGTAATAACCGCAACCCCAGCTTTATAAAAATTCTTCCCTTTGAGTATAAGTTAGCCCACTGGTTTATAACACGGGGTCGTGCTCTTTGTCATCTTTTAAGGGAAGGGGCGGGTATACATTCCGTCCTTCGCTTTCGCCTCATAAAAACGCTCAGGACGGAATGTATACCCGCCCCTTCCCTTAAAAGATG
>JAFWFL010000013.1 GCA_017515595.1 Coriobacteriales bacterium | reverse complement strand
TTTTTGACACGTGGCCAGCAAGCAAAATAATTGTTTTGCTTGCTGGCCACGTGTCAAAAACCTCCGTCCCCATTGGCACATGACAGAGAGCACGACCCCGTGTCATCCGAGAGGAGAAGGCTATGAACATCCTTGTTGTTCCAATGTTTGCGTTGTCAAAGATGGGCGGTCCTTGGTCGCGGGCCAAAACCATAGCTGGGGCGTTTATGCAGGCAGGGCATCATGTTGTGCTGGGGATTGCACAGGACGGGAATTGTTTGAATCCCGGTGGCTTCGAAATAACAGAATTACCGGTACCTTCTCCTCTTGGGCTGCCTATGGCAATTGCTTCGCGCACCTTCCCTCTCGCCCAAAAACTCGGCATCTCGGGGAGAAAACCGGTACGCAGCTTTGAAGAGGTACTTTGGCTCACCGGTGCACTCGCGTACAACTATGAGCAAACGAGCGTCGAGATACTTTGCGATATCCTCGAAAACCAGCATATTGACGCCGTCTATTCCGAATTCAGCCTGCCTGCGATCATCGCGGCACGCTTATGCCGTATACCGGTATATGGGTCATTCTCGTACACAACGCAGGTATCTTATGCCAGTGACCCTAGCAAAGCTGTCGGTATTCGCAAGCTGCTTAATAAGCTGGGCCTTCCGCAGGTTGAATCTTCTCTTGAACTGTTTGACTGGCTTGACCGCAGATTTGTGCCAAGCTGCCGGCTTCTTGAACCCATCAAAGACGAGAAAACCTCTTTTGTGGGATTCCTCAAGGAGCCGCCTCAGATTTCCAAGACACATAAGAACTGCCTGGTTGTTTACCTGGGCAGCGGGTCGGTTTCTCAAAATACTATCGAGCATACCGTCCGTACTGCGTTCAAGGATTTGAATCTTGAGGTATACGTTGCCAGCACATCTAAAACATACACAGAGAGCAATCTGCACTTTGCACCGTGTTTTGATTTCTCCGAGCTGCTCCCACATGCAAAATGCTTCATCCATCACGGAGGACAGAACTCCACCATGGACGCCCTCGCCTATGGTGTGCCGCAGATCATAGCCCCGGGGCGGGTTTTTGAACGCATATATAATGCCGAGAGTATCGAGCGCGCAGGTGCAGGCCTCAAAGCTAACCGCTTTGAGGCCAAAACCCTTCTCGACACCCTCTGCCAGATATCAAGTGACCGGAGATTTGAAGAAGCGGCCGGGATCCTTCGCGATGACCTCTCATCCCTGGGTGGCGCGGCCTCTATTGCAAGATCACTCTGAGTACACAAAATTCTCCAAAACAGCTCTTCATCTTATGGCACAATATGCGTTGTTTCAAGAGAAACAACGTTTAGTACAAAGGCGTGACAATTGTGGAGAGACAGACCCTGCTTAAAATTGCACTTGCACTCAATGCACTTATTGCTGCCATGGAGATTGGCGCGGTAATATTTGGGGTCACAACCAGGAGCTTTACGGTATTTATGTACTACACTGTGCTGTCAAACCTCCTTGGAGGCATTGCCTGCGCTACCTGCTTTATATGCGAACTGCGCGAGCTGCGCCAAGGTACTTCGCTTCCCAACTTCGCACGGTTGCTCAAATATGCGGCATCATGCTGTTTGCTCATGACCTTTATAGTTGTGGTGTTTATTTTGGCTCCCGCATATTATAACGCCGGTATGGATGGCTTTTATCTTCTGTTTGGCCATCGTGAACTCTTTATTACGCACCTGCTTGGCCCTCTGTTGGTATGCACTTCATACATGCTGTTTGAAGCCGATAAAACTATGACACTAAAGCAGAGCTTTGCAGGTTTTCTCCCCACGCTCATCTATGCGGCTGTTGCGTATCCATGTAACATAGCAAAGCTTTGGCATGGTCCCTACCCGTTTTTCTTTGTGTGGGAAATGCCGCTCTGGCAATCACTCGCCTGGTTCGCCGCTCTGTGTGTGCTCTCCATAGGCCTTTGCCAAATCATCCGCCTTTTAGGACGACGCGTTTGTTTGATTGTGAGATGTTAATCAGAAACCCTGTCTTTTTTTACTTAGTTACAATCCCAGCTCCCGGGCCCATTGGGCAACTACATCATAGTCGGTTCCTATCGCAAAGCGTTTACCATGAACCCAGGTGGCTGATGGATCGCTTACGGCAGCAAGCTCGTCTGCACTTGAGCCAATATCGCTTGAACCTGATGTACAGAAGGTAGTCACTGTTTTGCCCGCAAGGCTTACCGACTCGGCAAAGGTCAAAAGAATCCTTGGCACTTTACCCCACCAAATGGGATGCCCAAGGTATATAACATCATAGCCAGAAATATTGGGTAACTCTCCGGCTATAGCCGGACGTACATCAACGGCATCTTGCTCTGAGGTTGCACGGGTTGAGCGGTCATGGTAATTAAGATCTTCTTCTGAGTAAGGCTTCTGAGCTTCGATCCTCAGTAAATCTGCGCCAACCGCCTGAGATACAAAACCGGCAATTGGCTCAGTATGCCCGGTAGCCGAGAAGAACACGACTGCTTTATTGCTTTGTGCAGGAGTTTCTTCTGTGGTTATCTCAACCAATTCATAGGTACGCGAACCTACTCCGAGTTCTTCTGCCGCTTCTAATACGTGCATACCATCGCGAGATTCCATGCGCTCTATAAGATCTGCGTTATTGTCATCAGAAGCGTAAATAAGATCAACGCAGGCCTGATCAAGGGCTACCGGGTCTGTGCTTGCCAAGATACCGATATCTGCCATCTTGGGTTCTGCGGGGTGAGAATCACAGTTACAGTCTACCGAGAGATTGTTCATGATGTTAATGTATATCATATTGGAACATGCGGTTGTTACCGCTTTGCAAGCATCTGCCATTGACTCGAGGAAATCGCGCGTTGCAGCAGACCGCCAGCTTTGGCTTGTTGCTCCGGCCGAGTGGATAAGGTATTTACCTTCACGTGAAGCCAAACCAATCGAAATGTTTTTAAGCGCTCCTCCAAACCCTGCCATAGTATGGCCTTTAAAATGTGACAGTACCAGGTATCCGTCATAGTCAAAGAAATGCGCACCAACCAGGTCCTCATTTAAATGAAAACCGTTCTCCACAGGGAGTGATATAAAGCTTTCTTCGTCGAGAATCTGGAACGGTGCGATCTCGGTAAAACCGTGTTCTGTTGCAACCTGATAATGCGACTCGGTAGATGAACGGCGCCCTCCATATGCCGTATTACACTCAACAATAACTCCGTTAACTGCTTGTACCAGCGGCGCAATAAGACGGGGATTCAAAAAGTAATGACCGCCCGGCTCTCCGGTCGAAAGCTTAACGGCGATATCCTTACCTGTGAGATGCTTTGCAATGGCTTTGTATATAGCCTGCAAGGCTTCTGAATCTACGGCATGCACAAAATAGACAGTAGGTACCTTCTCGGGAGTATTTTCCACAGTTTTGGATTGAGAAGGCTCTTCGCTATTCTCAGCATCAGCAGTACCGCATCCTGCAAGACCGGCAAACACCACCGAGCCGCTCACCAACGCTCCTACACTTACAAACGTCCTTCTCGTCATATGCGAACCCAGCGTTGTCTCAGTCATAAGGTACACCCTCTTTCTTTCACAATCTTGCCTCAAACATAAGAGTTGTTTTAACAATTAATAATACCATATTCATAAGCAAGAATAAAAACCCATTCTCCCTTTAATGTAAGTGATTTTGCCTTGAAATTCAAAGCCTCTGCGGATACTGCTTTTGGTACTTTTTAGTCTATGCTCACAGGAGTGGATAAGACCCCGGTTTAGGAGAGACACTCTGGCACTAACTTTTTAATACTTTCCAAAAAAGAATGGAAAGCGTACTTAGCCTGACAAAAGGTCAGACCTTTTGTCAGGATCAAGACAGACAAGTGTAACAAAAGGTACGTCCCTTGTTACACGTAACAAGGGACGTACCTTTTGTTACACTTCGACAAAACCGCGGGAACACAGACTACCTTGCTGTGTTCCCGCGGTTTTTAAACAACTGCTATATGGCTAAAACTTATGCCTCGGGGGTGATGGTGGAGAGACCAATGCCGCCGCCAACGGGCATCTTGATGTTGTAGTCTGCGACCTCGTCAACCGAGCCACCGGCTGCCTGAATACCGGCAAGACGGCCAAAGCAGAGGCAACGGCCATGGTTGATGCCGGGGCAGATGGTGGGATAGTCGCCTGAACCGTGGAAGTCGCCGGCGCAGGTGCCAACTACGTAGAGGTTCTCAATCCAGTTGCCGTCAGCGTCAAGAACCTGAGCGTTCTCGTTGCTGTGGATGCCGCCGGAGGCGCTGAGGAGGGTTGCCTTAAGGGCGCCGGCATAGAACGGACCTTCCTCAACCTTGATCATGATCTCGGCGCGCTTGCCGTAATCGTCGTCAGAACCCTTGTCAACAAGCTCGTTGTAACGAGCAACGGTTGCGAGGAAGGTGTCTACCGGAACCTCGATCTTCTCGGCAAGCTCTTCAAGGGTGTCGGCTACAAAGATGTTGCCGTCTTCGATCTTGGCGTTGAGAAGAGCGTTCTCTACGTCAAAGTCAAACGGGGTGCCCCAGCGACGATACTGCTGACCGTTGGAGATACCGCCGGCAAGACCGTCTTCGCACTGCTTGCCAAGCTTCTCAAGGCCGTGGCAGTCATAGATGGTGAAGGCGCGCTTGTCGCCCCAGAGAGCCTTGCTTGAACCCTTGGACTGGGTGTTTACGTCCTCGTTCATGAAGCGCTCGCCAAGACCGTTAACATGGAGGAAGTTGTAGCTCTGTGCGCCACTCTCGAGGTGCATGCAGGCAGCATGGCTCTCGTTCTTCTGCATTGCAGCGCCAATCCAGAGGGCAGCCTTGTGCATATCGCCGGTGTTTACCCACATGGGGATGTACAGACGCTCGTCAGCAGCCTGAAGTGCCCACGGGTTGTAGGTGTTCATCATGTCGGCGTCGCCGGAGTAGTCGCCGGCTGCGAGGATGACGGCCTTGGCGTTGTACTGTACATGCTCGTTCTCACCAACATGAACAATAGCACCCTTGATGGGGCCCTCATTGCCCGGACGCACGAGGCGCTCGGCAGGTGAATCGAATACGTACTCTACGCCCATGCTCTCGCCATAGGTCTTAAGAGCAGGAAGAAGGATGTCCATGCCCAGACCGTGGCTTACGCCGTTGAGGTAAATGAAGTCGGTGGTGTCATCATAGAAGAAGTGAGTTACAGGCCACTCGGTGTAGTCCGGACCCTTAAAGAAGTCGCACCAAAGAGTTGAGTGGAGACCTTGCTCCTCCATTTTCTCCTGCAGCCAGTCCATGCAGGCGCCGCTCTTGCGGGCAAAACGCCAGAGGATGTTTTCGTTCAGACGGCCCTGGCTCCAACGAATCCAGTTGCGGACAATCTGTGCATAGTCCATCTGATCCTCAGTAATGTAACCCTGAGCAAGGATGTCCTGAACAATCTTTGAACCAAAAGCAGTAATATGAGCACCACGGCCTGAAGGCATGCTGGCCTTCTCGACTACGACAACCTTAGCGCCCTTCTCGGCAGCAGAAACTGCTGCTACAGAGCCTGAGAAACCGCAGCCAATAACGAGAACGTCGCACTCTTCTTCGCGATCGGGAGTAATGTCGCCGGGATATGCTGCCCACTCTTTACCAGCCTCAACCGGCTCTTTGATTGCGCCGTCAATGTCGGCGAGAGCCATGGTTGCACCAGCGGCTACAACACCGGCTGCAGCTGCGCCTGCGAGGAAGTTACGACGAGTCATTTCTGCCATAGGATGTTCCTTTCCATAGAATAGAACTTACGTATGATGCATGCCCCTTTGACATGCACGCATCCGCACACACGAATGTACACACTCTGTGTGCTCAGCGGATTGACAAGTATTTTGCGGTATAATTTTTATGTTTGCAAGGGTTTTATAGGTAACGTAAAGTTCAACGGGTGAACACTTTTAAAACTCCCGTTTAGGCTTACAATACAACCGCTTGGCATGTGTTGCGAACGAGAAAGGCTTGGGAGAGGCTATGAATTCGGAGCATCTGCGTTACTTTGAGCTCGCCTATACCGAGGGCAACTTCTCGGCTGCCGCACGGCTGGTTCCTGTTTCGCATCAGGGTTTAACCAAAGGCATTAAGTCACTCGAGAAGGAGCTGGGCGTCACCCTCTTTGAAAACGATGACGAGACCGGAAAGCCCCGGCCCACGCGCTATGCGCACGAGCTCTTTGAGTTCGCTGCGGTGTTTGACAGCAATATGCGCCTTTTGCAAGAGTCGTTCTCACGTTTGCGCAATGAGGAAGGTTTCACCATTAACCTTGGCTGCTCATTGGGTGTGCTGGGAGCCTTTGGGCCCAAACTCCTTGAGCGCTTTGAGGAGGTCCACTCAAATATCAAGGTCAATTACTGGGAGTCAAACGACGAACTTTGTGAAGAAAACCTCCGCAAAGGCAATTATGACTTCGCGCTTTTGGTCAACAATTCCATCAGTAATCTCGAAGGTACTGACCTCTACCGCTCACCGCTCTACTTTTGGACCAAGCGGAGCGACCCATTGGCTCAGCGCTTTGAAGCCGGCGAGCACATTGGAATTCGAGATCTTGAGGGCTACAACATTGCGATTCCCGGCACCGGTTTTGCCTGCTTTGAGCAGCTTAAGCGTGTAGCCCAGGCACATGGAGTCAAACTGGGCAGCATTTTTGAGATGAGCGAGATCTTCCAAATCTACTCCTATGTCATGAACGGCAACGGGCTTGGCTTCTCAAACGGTACGCTCATAGGGCTCCCTGTTTTTAATATTGATACATCTATTGTTGCAATTCCCATTGAGGACCTCTTGTGGGGATTCTCGATTGTGCGACTGCCCACGCACGCACTCGGCTCAGCCGAGAGACTTTTATGGGACTGGTGTGTGCTCCAAGCACGCAGGATTCCCAACAACCTGTTGCAAGTATGATCACCGTATTGGGGAAGACAGAGGAGATGCGGTAATTATGTCAGCATATCAATCTTTGGCGCTTACGGTTCTTGTTCCGTTTGATGCGGACTCCGCTGCGTATACAACGTATCCTGAGGCGCCGGTCATGCCAGTTCCGCCGGAGCAGCAGAGTGACTACCTCGCAGCGCTTAAGCGCGAGGTTCTCTTGACCAAAGATTTTGTATGGGAAACCCGGGTCACACACCTGATCTTTGCCGGAGGCACAGCTGCCAACATGACACTTGCCTACTGGTGCGGCCTGATGGACACATTCGCAGAGTACTACCCCGGCTCGCCCGAGGCACTCATTCGCTTTGATGTTCCGCCGTCGCTTATAAGCTCCAAAACCGTACAGTATGCCGTGAAGTACCACACACTCATGAACATACGCCTTAACGCACTCGCAGCACCTAAAGACACGTGGGACGCAGATGCCGAGAAGGACGTTTTGCCCGGTGTCTTTGGATTCTTTAACCGTGAGCATTGTGTTGACTGGGGCTTTGAAGTCCCGGTGCACCCCGGAGCAGCTTTTTGTCCCGCTGCCGAGCTGGCCTCCCGCGTAGCGGAGCTTAAACCTAACTACGTGCGCTTTTTCTCTGCAGGAGCCGAGAAGGACTCTGTTTCTCTGCCAAGCGATTTTGCTCCCGCTCTTGAGGAAATTGGATATAAAGAGCTTGCCGATGGATTCTTTACCAAGCGGACGGTCATGAGAAAATGGTTTGCAAACGGAGATGCCTCCGCGAAAATCTCTTTTGGCCTCGGAGGAATCTCAGGGTTTGATACCTGCGTACGTACTACCACCTCTGACCTTGAGGAATACCTCGCACATGCGGGTATTGACGAGAGTATCTATACGGGAATTCTCCGCGAAGTTAAGCCCGTGCCAAAGCTCTACGAGGGCGGCATTGAGTTCCTCCCGGCAAACGTTGTATGTGTTCCGGAGTTTGCAATCAATACGCTTGCACCGGATGATGATCTCGCGGTACAGGAAACCCCCGAGGGTCTCAAGTTCTTCTCGGCCAAAGGCGAATATGCAGGTAAAATACTGGCCTCAGACGCCGGCCCCGCATACGCCCTCGCCCTCGCCGGCAAACGCCTCGCCGCCCGCGTAACCGGCATTAAACCTGAAGCCGAAGCTCCTGCGTGCATATCTGTCACACTCTACCTGATGTCATGAGTGTGCCAAAGGGGACGGAGGTTTTTGACACGGGGTATGTATGACAAGGGACGGTGGTTTGACTGGTGGTTAGTGAAAAAAGAAACCATTCTTTTTTCACTAACCACCAGTCA
>JAFWFL010000012.1 GCA_017515595.1 Coriobacteriales bacterium | reverse complement strand
TTATTCCGACACATCCCAGTACATATTGACGAGGGTTGTTTGGATCTGTTCGTGGATCATGCCGTCTGGTTGGACAAGTGACTGCAGATAGTCGCTGACGTTCTTCTCGGCTTGGGTGTTTAATTCATAATGTGCTCTTAAGCGCCCGGTAAACCAGGATTTTGCTTCATCATAGGATTTGACGGGTAACCAGGTTGTGTTTGCGTAACTTACGATGGGATCGTACCCCATGAGCCACAGTGCATTGAAGGTATAGAGTATATGCTTGTCGTGATCCCGCTCTGTAACGCCGGCAATCTTTTTGCATTCATCAAAAACAAGATCAGTTCTGCGGGCAGTTGTACAGTAAAAACAATGCCTGGTAGAAGCAGCAATCATTTTTTGCAATGTCTGTAAATCAGCTATTGCGGGAGTTGTATGAGCAAATACAATGTCATACTTCTTGTAAAACTCTCCAACATCACATGTATGCCAGTTACGAACCCATAATTGCACGTTATGGATGCCGTTTTGCTTAGCATACTGCTGACCGAGCTCTATCATACGTGGAGACAAATCAACTCCATGGGCCATGCCGATTCGCTGAGCCATGGCAACAGAGTATGCGCCTGCCCCGCAGCCCACGTCGAGAGAGCTCAAATTGGGGGTGAGATCTATTTGGTCTGCAATGAAGCGTAAAAAGGGGTCCTCGTCAAAATTGTTCTTGGGCTCGTAAACATATTCTTCTGCAGTACTGTCCCAGGCAACGATCTGAGCTGCCTCGTTTTCTGCACCAAGCATCCATTCCTGTTTGATTTGCTCGAGATCCATATTCACCCCGTTAAATAAGCAAGTTTTGCAGGGGAACGCAGTACTTACGTATACGTCCCCCCCCCCCCGCAAACTCTGGCTTCTTTATGACCTCAATCTTAGAGCTTGGTAATGTCTACCTGTTTGTACTCATAGCCCTTCTCGGCCAGATCTTCGCTCATCTTGTGATCTTTGAAGAAGGTGCAGGATTCTGAATCGAGAAGGAACTTGCAGATTTCATCAAGCTTCTCAATCGAATCAATGTCTTTAAATTCCTCGGGGAACAAAACGCAGGCAACCTGATAGCAGTTTGCCAATGCGAGCTCGACGTTGGTTGAATAATAACGGTGCGAAATAATGGTGTAGGTGTTCTTGTTCATAACGGCGTCTAGAGCCTCATAAACCGCAGGGCTCTTCTCGTAATCCTCTTTTACGAGGTCAAGGTTGCCGGCTTCAATAAAAATGAAGTCGGGTTGTGCCTCGATAACCGCCTCAACATCAATGGTATAAGGGCCATCCAGATCCTTGCCGTCCGCAACATTGGTAACACCGCATGCCATAAACGGCGGGAATTTTGCCTCGGTACCGTCAAAACCATGGCCGCCGCGATAGCTGATACCGCAGGCATAGGCGGTGATGCTTTTGTCGGCATCCTTTACGCGGTCAGCAATATCTTTTTCGATACCCTTAATGAAGTCTACAATCTCTTTTGCGCGATCCTGCTTGCCAAGCGCTTCGCCGGCAACCATCATATTCTGATAATAGAACTCGTCAAAAACACTCTCGGGCTGGTCAAGGGCTACAACCGGGATACCGGTGCGCTCCTGGAGAGCATTGCACGAGTCGACATCAATGCTGTCGCAAAGAATCAACTGCGGGTCGGCAACAAGAATGGCTTCTTCGTTAACCAAAGCGCCGTTGCTGCCACCGTCGCCGGTAATGGGCAGATTCTCAAACAAGTCATGATATACGTGACGATATGTACAGGCAACGGCATCATTCTTGTCAGACTCTTCCACACCAATAAGCTTGCCTGCAGCGCCAAGATAGCAGGCAAAACGCTGTGCGCAGCCAATGGCAATAATGCGCTCGGGCTTCTCGGGAATTTCTACTTCACGACCGCGCATATCGGTGATCTTGAGGGTCTTCTTTTCTTCTGCCGCTGCGGGAGCCGGCGTGTTAATGCGCATGGCAAGCATACCAACAGTGGTAGCGGCTGCTGCGCCTACAAACGAACGGCGGGTAAGTTTTGCGGTATCCATTGTTTGCTCCAATCTTTTATGCCAATACCGGCTTATGTTCATCCCGGGTCTCTCTCTGCCCGGGAATAAGCACCTTATTAACCTATATAATTCTTGGGACAGCTACAGGTACGCCTCCTATTGTTACAAGCTCAAACTCGGTTCCGTATGTTGTTGCGAGAGTTTCCTCGGTTATAGCTTCGTGACCTCCCCGCGTTACAACATTTCCGTCTCGAATCAGCAAAAACAGGTCGCAGAATCTCAAAGCTAAATTGATATCATGCAAGACAAGAATCGTAGTGAGGTTGCGTTCATGCGTCGCATCACGAATCGCTTTGAGTACCTCCACCTGGTTTTTTGGATCAAGCGCACTGGTAGGCTCATCTAAAATAAGTATTTTAGGCTGTTGGGCAAGAGCGCGTGCAATAAACACCTTTTGCCGCTCGCCACCCGAGAGCTCATCGCAATAGCGCAGCGTAAAAGCTTCAAGCTCCATTCCGGCAATCGCCTGCGCCACAATCTCGCGGTCCTTCTCGGTTACAGCCCAGGTAATATGGGGTTTTCTCCCCAAAAGAACCTCATCATATACCGAGAGGTGCGGGATTGTTTGCTGCTGTGCAACATACGCAATGCGCTGGGCAGCCTCTCTCCTGCTTAGCCGAGAAATACTCGCGCCATCAACCGTTATAGTGCCCTCTGAAGGCTTGGTAATTCCTGCGAGTAAATCAAGAAACGTTGATTTACCGGCTCCGTTATTACCGAGAATCGCAAGCATTTTACCGGCAGGCGCGTCCAAAGAGATATGCTCAAAAACTGCGTTCCGGGCATGGGGGTAGGTATACGCAACATCTTTTACGCAAAGAGGATATGCTTCGCTTTGCGCGTCCAAATCTATTTGCGGCGTACCGTTCTTGAGAGTATCAGTCATTTATGATACCCCCTGTACAGCAGGTATAAGAAGAGCGGCGCACCCATAAATGACGTAATAGCTCCAATAGGAAGAATAATGGGCGAAAGCACCATACGTGCAACAAAATCGCTCGCGAGCATAATCGCAGAACCCAAAACGAGCGATGCGGGCAGCAAGAACCGGTAATCATTACCAATAAACCTGCGAGCGATATGCGGCGCAATAAGACCAATAAAGCTGATAAGACCCACAAACGAGACCATAACGGCTGCTGCGAGCGATGCAACGGCAACCCCCACAACGCGCGTGTGCTTTACGTTTACACCGAGGCCTCCCGCAACATGACCTCCGTTGAGCAGCGCGTTATAGTTCCATCTGTTCAAAAAGAAATATATGCTGCAACCTGCTCCCACTATAGCCATGAACGCCATTTGGTTCCAGGTTGCCCTTCCCAGGTCGCCAAACTCCCAAAAGATAACTTTTGACAGCTCAACATCATCTGCAAAATATTGCATGATGGTTGACGCGCCCGAGAAAAGCGCCGAGAGCGCCACGCCAACCAGTACAATACTCTCGGCCTTCATATTGCCAAGCTGAGAAAATGCCAGCACTATGAGGGCAGATATCATGGCGCCACCAAAAGCAAACGCCGCTGTTGTGCCCATACCAAGGTTTGTAACACGCCCGGTAAACATAGGAACAATCACAAGGATAGCAAGGGTAGCGCCAAATGCCGCGCCTTGCGAAATACCGATGGTTGAAGCTGATGCCAAGGGGTTCTCGAGCACGCTTTGCAAAACACATCCCGCTATGGCAAGGCCCGCACCCGAGATAATGCCGCACACAACACGGGGAAGCCTAATATTCTGCACGGCAGCAACTTCTCCCCGCGTACCATAACCAAATAACGACCTGATACTCGCAAAAACGTCCATATTCGAAGCGCCGCTCGAAAGCTCGGCCACTGCTATCCCAAGCAACACAAGTACAAAAACAATGATCATAATCACCGAGCGCCGCTCTACCAGGCGTTGCTCACGTGTGATTTCACTTATTCCTTTTTTGGGCTGTTGCTGCGGCAGGGTATCGGTCACAGAACGTGCATTGGGTTCCATGTAAATCAGAATCCCTCACGCTGGTAGGGGTCATAGCAATCCAGACATACGAGCTGGCCGTCCATAACGCGCAAGGCATATTCGCCGGTAGATTCGCCGCAGATCGCACATTTTGCAGATCTGAAGATACGCGCTTCTTCAGGAAGCGCGTAAGACGGCTCCTGAACGGTAAACAGCTCGGTATAAGGGGCTTCCAAAATGTATTGCTGCTCTTCTTCACGGGTCATACCGTTACCGATACCGCTCTTTAAGCACACACGCACACGTTTTTGTGTCCCGCGAATAAAGAAAGAAAACGCCATTTTGCCGCGAAGCCTCGGTATAAGATTGCCTTTACCATAGGTGCAGCTCAGCAAACATTGAACAGCGTCAACACTGCATGCGTCATTCTCGGTAATACATACGAGTTCTTCGTCAGAAGAGGTTACATCTCCGGGCAGTGCGAGCTCTGCAATCGCTGCTTCCACTGCTTTAAAACCAATCGCCAATCCCGGGCAAGCATGTCCATGAAAAGCAACGCAACGCTCCCAGGCCTGTTTGTCATACATAATCACAATACCCCCTCGACCTTGCAGGTTCTTTTGCAAGATGAGTATAGGGTATTACATATGAGCAATCAATCTTACCATAGTATGAACAAATTAATCTCTGTATTATTTACTCTTGCTTGCAAAGGTGTGCCGGCAGTTCTTGCGTGTTGTGCTGGGCGATATGCCAAATTGTTTTCTGTATTGCCGGTCAAAGTAGCTAATACTTTCGAACCCCGTATTGGCTGCTATGGTTGAAATAGGGAGATCCGTAGCCTGCAATAAACGGTGCGCTTCTCCCAGGCGGTATTCCAGCACATATCGAATTGGAGTTGACTGAATTGCCGTATGAAAACAACGCTGCGCTTCACTTGTGCTGATCGCCGCTGACCGGGCAATATCATCTACCGAGATACTGTACTGGTAATTGTTGGCTATGTATTCAAGCATAAGATGCATGCGGTTTTGCAAACGAATTGTGCGGTTATCTGGAGTTTGGGCAATCAACGTTTTGAGGTTTTCAAAAAGAATGCGCCAAATCTCAAGAACAAAAATCTGTATATCGAGTTCATAGAGTTCACGCTCTTCGCTTGCCGACTGGGCATTTGCAAAAAGCATATCCAAAATGTCTTTTTGCCAGGCAACCTTTGGACTAAGTGCGCAATACCTGAGGCCCGAGCTTATGACCGGCAGAACGAACCTTTTATAAGCCAAACTCTGCGTTGGCGCAATAAAATGCGGAGTGAATAAAAATGAACACATGGTGCCATCTGTTGAAGTTCTAAAACTGTGAATAACACCGCTGTTAATAAAAAGCCCGCTATCCTTTGGAACAGTAAGCGTGATTCCGTCGATATCACATATAACGGAGTTGGACGTTACCAATACAAACTCAAGCTGGTCATGCCAATGCCAGTCTATGCAGCCCCCTTTGTAGCGGGCAATATCATCATCAAAACGTATATACGGAAACCCCGGTGTGCCGTAATCGAGAAGCGCTTTAAGATCATGGTCTGTTGACATCTCATAGTTACGCATAAACCGGTCCGTTCTCAAAATGACTGAATAGTACAAATCTATGATGTAATACTGCAAGTATTTTAACAAATTTGGGATAATATGCAAACATTATGTCAGATGGAAAAGCTTGAAATTTGCAGCAGGCAAAACCGGAAAAGGATTTGACGTATTAGTATGGCTTCTCGGGAGTTGACAATAACGCTTAAAAGTATACCGAGTACAAAGTGTGGCGGCACCGGCCAGTTTAGCGGCAACTCCTGGGCTTCTCGGCCACCCAAAAACCGGTTGTCTTTTACAGAGCTTAAACGAACTGTTGAGAAGCTCGCGTCGGAGTATCCTGAATATCAAATTCGTGCAATATGCTGGGATATAAGCACAACACCAAACATCTCCCATGAAGAAATACCACATGTCATCAAGATGCTGCATCAGTCTTTTGAGATGGATGATTGCCAGGGCATTACGCTTAAAACATCGTTTGACAACATGTGGGGCGGCATGATTCCGTATCACAAGCAAGCGGGAATCACCAACTACAGCATTGCAAACGTTCCTGTTCAGATTATGTGTGACGGCGCAAACAACCTGTATGCCTGCCATGATCTGCAAAAGCTCAGAATCATGGGGAACGGGTATTTGAAATACTATGAACAGGCTTCGCTTGGTATTACGCTCCGGTTTGAATGGAACGGAAGCATAGTTGGTGCATACTGTCAAAACGGAAAAATGCAGCCTTACCGGCCTTATAACGGTATTGGATTACGCGCAGCGGCTATACAGCGCGAATACCGGTCATATGACCCTGAGCAATGCTTTGGTTCAATTGAAGAATTAATACATGAGATTATTGGTGCTCATGTATGCCACGTTGCGTTTGCCGAGCCGCTTTGCAAGACAATACCGCAGTACGGTTTTGAAAAACCCGGTTATACTGACAGATACAGCTCAGATATCAAGCTTTGTATGGGAGAAACCCGTGCCGCTCTTTTGGCTCATGGATTTAACGAGTATCTCCCGCAACAATTTGCTCTGCCTGGCTGTGAAGACCCCTATTCCCTTGCTCAGGCAGCTAATATTACTCAGCTGGTTCTGGAACAAACGGTATAAAAACCTTTCATACGCCGCACAACAGCTCGGACAAGATTATCACGAGAGCATCTCTCGCATAAAGCTACGTGTTTCACGCGAAGACAGAACGATGCTATAGATTCCTGTTATTTGTTAATTAGATAACTGTGTATTTACTATTACTAATATAGGTTTCGTTTTTCCTATTGACTTAGTAGGTTATTACGCGTACCTTATAAACACTTCAAATTCAGATAAACAAAAATATCACTTTAACAGGGAGGATATTGCCATGTCGGAGAACAATTACAAGTTTGAAACACTTCAGCTTCATGTAGGACAAGAGACCGCTGATCCCGCCACTGACTCTCGTGCTGTCCCTATATACCAAACCACCTCGTACGTGTTCCACAACTCAGCTCATGCTGCTGCCCGCTTTGGTCTTGCTGATCCCGGTAACATTTACGGCCGCCTTACCAACTCAACCCAAGATGTCCTCGAGAAACGCGTAGCTGCACTTGAGGGTGGTGTAGCCGCTCTCGCAGTGTCATCAGGAGCTGCGGCAATTACCTATACCATCCAGGCGCTCGCACAAAACGGCGACCACATTGTTGCCCAAAAGACCATCTACGGCGGAAGCTACAACTTGCTCGCCCACACTCTTCCTCAGTACGGAATCAGTACCACCTTTGTGAATGCCCACGACTTGCAAGAAATTGAAGACGCAATTCAGCCCAACACCAAGGCTGTCTATCTCGAAACACTCGGCAACCCCAACAGCGATATCCCCAACATTGATGCCGTCGCCGAGATTGCCCACAAGCATGGCCTGCCGCTTGTCATTGACAACACCTTTGGCACACCGTATTGGATTCGCCCCATTGAGCACGGCGCCGACATTGTTGTGCACTCGGCAACAAAATTCCTCGGCGGACACGGTACAACGCTTGGCGGCATCATTGTGGACTCCGGCAAGTTTGACTGGAAGGCCTCAGGCAAGTACGCGCCAATCGCCGAGCCCAACCCCAGCTATCACGGTATCTCGTTTGTTGACGCAGTAGGCGCCGCAGCATTTGTTACCTACATCAGGGCTATCCTCCTGCGCGACACTGGCTCGTGTATCTCACCGTTCAACGCATTTTTGCTGTTGCAAGGTATCGAGACGCTCTCGCTCAGGCTTGACCGCCATGCCTTTAATACCCAGCGGGTCGTCGACTTCCTGGCACAGCACCCCCAGGTTGAACGCGTTAACCATCCGTCACTGCCTGATCATCCTGACCATGAGCTCTATAAAACCTACTTCCCCAACGGCGGAGCATCCATCTTTACCTTTGACATCAAGGGCGGGCAGGAAGAGGCATTCAAGTTTATTGATGCGCTTCAAATATTCTCACTGCTTGCCAACGTTGCAGACGTAAAGAGCCTTGTTATTCATCCGGCGACCACCACTCACTCGCAGCTTAGCCCTGAAGAGCTTGAAGACCAGGGCATTAAGCAAAGCACCATTCGCCTCTCCATTGGTACCGAGCATATTGACGATATCATTGCCGACCTCGAAAAAGGCTTTGAAGCAGCCCGAAGCTAAAAACAACCGCTTGGCGCCATAAACTGCCAAGAAAACCTGAGAACACCAAGATGCGGATTCTGCCACAAAACAGGGTCCGCATTTTGGTGTTCTCTTATGCAACTAAATGTAACCAAATACGTAATATTTTGTTATTTGCGGTTGGTAGAATTGTAGATAACTATACTTTACACTATTCATACATTTCAGATATTTCAAACATTTGGAGGTGTTTATGAGTATTGTAGAAGTACGGAATCTTACAAAAGAATACCCGTCATTTGTATTAAAGGATGTTTCTTTTAATATTGAAGCAAGCCGAATCACGGGGTTTATTGGCCGGAATGGCTCGGGCAAAACAACCACCATTAAAGCGATACTGAATCTCATCCACGCGAACGGCGGAACGGTCAATTACTTTGGCAAGCCGCTGATTGGAAACGAGACAGAGATCAAAAAGCATATTGGTTACTCAACCGGTGTTGTAAACTGGTATCCCAGGAAAAAGATTGCAGATATTGTTGCTATTGTTAAAAGGTTCTACGATACCTGGGATGATGAAGCTTACCGTAAGTACCTCAATATGTTTAAGCTTGACCCGCAAAAAGCGCCCATGGAACTCTCTGAAGGCATGAAAGTAAAGTTCAATCTCTTGATCGCTCTTTCTCACAAAGCAGAGGTGCTGATTCTCGATGAACCTACAAGCGGACTCGACCCATTCTCGAGAAGCGAGTTGCTCGATGTATTTGACGAGTTAAAAAGAGATGGCGTAGCGGTGTTCTTCTCCACGCACATTATTTCTGATATTGAGAAATGCGCTGATGACATTGTCTATATTTCTGAGGGAAAACTCGTTGCGGCAACATCAAAAGAAGACTTTATCGAGAAATTCTCTCAAGCCGGCGAAAGCCTTGAGGATATCATGCTGAGAATGGAAAGAGGCATTGACCATGAGTAATATTCTGTTGAAAGAAATGAAGCTGAGCGCTTCTCCGCTTGCATATATTTTTATACTCTTTGGCCTGATGTTCTTCCTCCCCGGATACCCTGTTCTCTGCGGAGCATTCTTTGTGACACTGGGCATATTCCAAAGTTTCCAGACAGCCCGGGAAGCAAATGACATTGTTTTCTCTGCACTGCTTCCAATCGCAAAGAAAGACGTGGTAAAAGGGAAATTTTTGTTTGTCTGCATGATTGAGGCTTGCGCTTTGATCCTGATGGCCATAAGCATGATTATCAGAATGACATTCTTTTTGGACTCGCCGGTTTACCAAAATAATGCACTCATGAACGCCAACTTGTTTGCCTTAGGAGTTGCATTTTTGATCTTTGGATTATTCAACTTGATCTTTCTGGCTGGATTCTTTAAAACAGCCTACAATATTGGCCGCCCATTTATAATCTATATTGTTGCCGCGTTTCTTACCATTGGTGTAGCAGAAGCTCTGCACCATTTCCCGGGACTTGAACCGCTCAACGCTTTTGGCACAGATCATATGGGTCTCCAGCTGATACTGCTTGCCGCCGGAATCATATCTTATATAATCATAACAGTGCTTGCATATAAGAAGGCATGCAGAGATTTTGAAAAGATTGATCTGTAAGGAGGGCATTGAATGCTCAAAGAAAACCTCGTGATGCTCCGTAAAATGCACGGGTTCTCTCAAGAAGAAATTGCCGAGAAGATTGGCATTTCTCGGCAGGCTTACGCCAAGTGGGAAACCGGAGCAACAATACCTGATATAGAAAAATGCAGCCTGCTCGCAGAGGTATACGACACCACCATTGACAGCCTCATCAGAACCGAGACGGTAGACGGTGTAGGAATGATCCCGCCCGCTCCCAAAGGCAAAAATATCTGGGGCTCGGTCACCATTAACGACCGAGGACAAATTGTCATACCCAAAGGAGCAAGAGATAAATTTAACCTCACAGGAGGACAGCGCCTCATAGTAGTAAGCGATGAACTGGGCATCGCCCTGATGCCAGCAGATCTCTTCGAAGAAAAAATGAGAAAAGCAATGGAGTATTTCTCCATGTAATACAATCAAAAAATCTTGCTGCCTCTATCGCTCTAATAAATCTTCCATCCTGCAATGAAGTGCTTTGCTCAACCTGAGCAGCGTTTCTGCAGCTGTTTTATTGATATCTCTCTGGCGTTGTTCAAAAAGCTGAATTTGCCGCAGCGATACTCCTGAATCTGATGAAAGCTCTGACTGAGATAAACCACAGGTTTCCCGTCTCATGCGTAGCTTTGTTTGAGGATAAGCTGTTTGCATTTCTTTAGCCATTCGGTCCACAAATTGCATGATGTCCATCTCATGGTAGATGGGATACATGGCAATGAGTTTCTCCAGAGAAACAGCTGCAAGTATTTCAAAGAACGAGCCGTTGCTATACCACTGATAAAACGCAAGCGCCCACCCTGCCCAAAACTCCGGTCCTTTATCAATAAACATAGCGTCAGGAGCATCTGTAAAAGCTGTGTGCGTCTCCGTCAGCACCTTCCGGGCCAGCTCACAGCCATTCATACCGGCCACGTAGCGAGGATTTCCACTCCCGAATTGCTTGGAGACATCTGATACGGCGAATGCTTTACCAAAAGCGTCAGGTTCCATTCCTAAGGTCATAACAGCAAAATCAACCGCGTCTCCAAGAATACGCTGTGCTCCCGCGACATAGTCCTCAGTATAAGCGTGGATCATCATTTTTAATGCCCTCTCTCATGATGTCAAGCATATACAGTTCATGTATTTCGCCAGTAGAATGCCTGACATTGCGGTAAGCACGGCGGGCTTCTCGGTCACGCATGGTTTTTTTCTCGTAGTAAGTTGCGGCATCTGCCGGTTCTGCTCCAACAAACCGTATGTTCTCAAATGCAGCTTTGCTTTTTAGAACAATCTGTTCTCCCAGCTTGCCCAACCGCATCGCTTCTGATAGTTTTTTGAGAGATATCGTTCCGGCCACAAAGTCTTGGGCAAAAGTAAAATATGAATCATCAGCACGATAACCAATAATAATGTCATAGGGCAACGGATCAATAAAAAAATGTTCCTGAAGATAATTCTTTGCTTCTTCTGCGATGCTGCCGTTCTGCCAATAACTACGGTATTTTGTGAGGATTGACAACCAGTTCAAAATATTGTATTCCGGCGAGCTCAGCCTCATAATACTGAGATCATCAATATTTAGATCATATATATTGACAAAACCGTCCTTCTGATCACCGCAAGCCCACTCTTTAGCCAGTTCGATGCTCTCTGTTGTATAAAAACCATACCCATAGTCATTTGTTCGTTTACTGCCGTTGTACAGAGGAGTTTTGATAATATGATCTGATCCGTGATAAACAATCATGAAGCTCACCACCTTTCTGTGTGACTATTATATCGCTATAGCGATATAATAGTCAAGAGAGATAATGGCTTGCCATTAAACCAGGAGTAATTACGCTACTGTGCAATGAGAAGTACAGGTAGATAAACAGTCTATATCTATCTCGTGCAGAGAATTTGCCAATTCATGACTACTCAAACGCATTTGAGTAGTCTGCCAAGGAGAGCAAGAAGAACTGGCCGAGAAGAACCCGCAGGTCAGCGATGCGGGTTTCTCGGCATATTGGGTTGAATATAGAAAAACAGACTACTCAAATGCGTTTGAGTAGTCATGAATTGGCAAATTCTCTGCACGAGATAGTTTTGGGCAGTCTCCCGTGCGCAGTGATGTAAAACGTTCATTAGAACCGATTAAGAATCATCTTAATCTCTGCAGCATTAATGTTAGAGTTATACATTTCTTCTCCGTCAGGGCAGAAGCTGCATTTTTCATAGAACCGGATTGCTCTTTTGTTATCCTTTAAAACCCATAGACAGATTTGCGGATACTCTGCCAGCTGCTCAAGACCTGCTTCCATCAGTTGGCGGCCAAGGCCTGTTCCATAGTATTCTGACAGAATATACAGAGCAATGATCTCGCCGGTTGCAGAAGATTCGCCTTCACGGTTGCCATATGCGACAAAACCAACAACGCGGTCTTCATCTTTCGCAATGATGACATTATCAAGCCAGCTATAAGCCATCTTCTCACATTTATCTAACGTAAGCTTATCAAGATATTCCTGACTCACAAGACCGGTATATGCTTCATGCCATGATTTCCAGTGAACATATGCCTTGCCCTTGATTTCATCATCGGTTTTTGGCTTTTTGAGTGTAATACTCATAACAATCTTCTTAGATCACTCCAGATTTACTAGAGTGATTGTATAGTTTGATACCAAGACAATCAACAATGATCTGGATCAAAGCTTTGTTTACTTGGGAGAAGCGTATGAACAAGCCAAAGACAGAAATGCAGTGTCCGGTTTCTACCAAGAAGCGGTTTTTGATTTTGATACCGCTGTTTGTGGCGCTGGTCATTATTTGCGCTGTCAATGTTAGAAACGTTGGTTCATCGTATTCCATGCCTATCACGATTGTCGGTATTACTCAGGATAATGCTGTTATTACGTATGAAACTGAAGGCATTGTTGACGCAAACATTGTCACTGATTCTCAAGGTAAATCATTGCTTCAGCTCAAAGCACTTGCGCCCGGGGAAACCTTTGTGAATGTTGAAACAACTGGTGATGCAGATACGTCTCGATCCTTTTTTGCGCTCGCAAATGTTGACAGTGTCAGCGGAATACTCACGGTAGATGGCGTAAACTTCTCGGGTTATGAGGTAATTCATATCTCAATTGTTATCTTTATTGGGGTTTTGCTTGTACTTTTGATTTGGGGATTTGTAGATCTTCTCCGGCAAAGATGGTACTCATATGAGATGGTGGCATATTGCGGTCTGGCCATGTTTTTTATGCTTGCCGAGGCAATATTCTGCTACTTACTACTACCGGGTAAGACAAATTCTTTTGGTCAATTGGCACAAAGCATTGTCTCTATGGCCACTATGGTTTTGTATTTAGTCACACCTATCATGATTGTTATGTCTGTAGGTCTTGCGGTCAGTAATATCTCCCTCGTGCGCCATGAGGGATTCAGACCTCAAAACCTCCTGGGGTTTGTACTCGGCGTGATATGGTTTGCGTTTTTGATCTTTATGATGGGCAGAAATTTTACCGGCTCGTTTGAGGAATACCGCATATTTATGCTTGTAGAAGGCAGTATATCTATGACTGCCATTTTTGTCATCGCGCTTTTGCTCTCAATCTTTATTTGTTCGTGGTTAGCGGTGCGCTACGTACCTGACAAAGCTGCTGATTACGCAATTATCTTGGGATGCGGTCTCAGGAAGGACGGGACTCCTACACCTTTGCTCAAGGGGAGAATAGACACCATGCGCCAATGGGTGGCAAACCATGCATATAGCGACGGAACACCAACGGTATTTGTTCCAAGCGGAGGGCAAGGCCCTGATGAGGTTTGCTCGGAAGCTGAGTCAATGAGAGAATATCTGGTACAAAACGGTGTACCTGCCGACTGCATTATTCCTGAAGATAAATCAACGCGCACAAGTGAAAACATGCTCTTCTCGGCCGGGCTTATACAAAAGGATTGGGAACAAAAGGGTAAAGACACATTACCGAGCATCGTATTTTCCACCACAAATTACCATGTATTCAGAGCATATATTTGTGCGCATCAGGCGGGAATGGATGCTCATGGTATTGCAAGCCCCACACGAGCATACTTTTGGCCGAACGCCCTTTTGCGCGAGTTTGTAGGATTTATCATGTCTAAACCAATTCCTTTGGCAATAACGCTCGCATCGGTGCTCATAGTATATGGCATCTTGCAATACGCGCTTATATCCTGATATTTGGTTTGTCATCGTAAAAAGGACAGCGTTTTCTGATGCATTGGTTATTCTGCGCGGAGTATGTACAAGTGATCGCGGGCTTCTCCATCTCAATACCAAAATGATCCTTTACAAAATCAATCGCAGACAGGATGGAGAGAAATGAGTCTCGTTTACAACAACGTGGACCGCCAATCTCTCCAATGACCTCCAGAGATTTTGCTGTCATTTGATGCGAAAGGGCAAACGGCTCCTTGGCAAGCGGTGTGGACTTTGAGATAATGGATACAAACATGCCTGAACTAATGCCTGCACCGCAGGCCCCCCAAAAACCGCAGGCTCCTCCGGGCACGCTTTTGCCACGATTCAGCATCTCTATCAAAGCCGGTTCAAGATCAATCACGCCCCCGGCATTTTTATAGGCTGTGAGCAGCGCCGCACCAACCATCACATGATGCTCGGGGCCGTGCATATGGCAAAATGGCAAGGCCATCATTTTCTCGATTATCGCAATCGGATTTTTTGATGTCTCATTTAAACACAGGTCAATAATTGTATCCATACCTGCAGTATGGCATGTGTTACAGACGTAATGACCGTTAATACACCTGGTCTTACTATTCTCTTTCTTGTGACAAATAGCACATTCCATCAGCTCATCTGTCTCAAGATATTCCAAAGGGGCTTTACAAATAAGACATTCTTCTTTCATCGCAGTCACCTCCGAGAACCTGATTTAGAAGTGATTATACAATGCAAAGATAGCCTAGCCAATGGCAACACCGTGGCCTCATTGCTACCGCTCACCACTAGGCAGTCTACCCCAATCAGCTTGTCGAGAATCTTACCATTAGTAATTCTCTGCATTGATCTCAAAGTAGCTTTGCGGATGAGCGCAGACAGGGCAGATTTCCGGGGCTTTTGTGCCAACTACAATATGTCCGCAGTTCCGGCACTCCCACACTTTTACTTCGCTCTTTTGGAAAACCTCTTGTGCCTCAACATTTCTAAGCAGCGCACGGTAACGCTCTTCATGGTGCTTCTCGATCGCTCCCACTGCTCTGAACTTAGCGGCAAGCTCGGGGAATCCTTCTTTCTCGGCAGTTTGGGCAAAGCCCTCATACATGTCTGTCCATTCGTAGTTTTCACCGTCTGCCGCGGCTGCAAGATTCTCGGCTGTTGACCCAATGCCCGACAGCTCTTTGAACCACATTTTTGCATGTTCTTTTTCATTATCTGCTGTCTTCAAGAACATGGCAGCGATCTGTTCATAGCCCTCTTTTTTGGCTACAGAGGCAAAATACGTGTACTTATTTCTTGCCTGTGACTCACCGGCGAACGCAGCCTCCAAGTTTTTCTCAGTCTGTGTTCCGGCATACTTATTGCCGGCGTTTGTTTGAATCTTTTCCAGGTTATCGCCCGTAGCTTTGCATACCGGACATACCGGCGTTTCGCCCTCTTTTACCTCGAATACTGCTCCGCAAATCTTGCATTTGTACTGTGCCATTTTGATATCCTCCGTTTGCCCTGGTTTATTTGAAAACATTTTTAACAGCTTTGCGGCTTTTTCTCTTACCGTCTCCGGCAAACTCGCATCACTGCTCCATTCCGTAAGCTTTTCTTGCACGTTACCGCTTTGCGGTAAAAGATACCCTGCCTCTCGCATTACATCCGCTCCCAGCAAACGCAGAGAGGCGGCAGTAGCTTTCATCAGTCTGTACAGCCCTTCATCTTGAGAAGTCTCCGCGATTTGCAAAGCGATTTTTTCCTGATTGGCTTTGTTCTGTGCCAATACGTTCATCACGGCAATTACTTCTTCTTGCTTCTCCTGCTGAGGAGGGTAATCTGCCGGAATCATGCTGATCGCTTTGCTGGGGCATGCCTCCGCACACGCTCCGCAACCCACGCACTTGTCTTTGTCAATAATACTATTCTCTGTGTCAGTCGCACCATAAGGGCAGACAAACAGACACATGCAATCCTTGGTGCATAGAGAGAGATTTCTCACGGCGAATTTCTTCATGATGCCTTCCTCCCCTCAATCTTTTCGAACTTCTCTGCAGGAACTCTGCAAACCGGACAACGCTCGGGGGGAGTGTCTCCAATATAGACAAACCCACAGGCGGTGCAGACCCAGATTTCTGTATCCTTCAAAAGCTCTTCGCCGTCTTTTAGATACCGGTTCACAAGGGAAGATAGCATCCGCGAGACTTTCTCGCCCCATACGAGCGCTCTTGCTGCACCCCGGTCTTTGTTTTGATCCACAACCGTTCGAATCCCGGGATACTGATCAATATCAGCCTGTAAAAGCGACGCCAGTTCTTCTATTCCGGCATCTGTCTGCTCCGGCACTACTTTTGAGAAATAGGCAGCCAAGTCTGTAAACAGCTGTGATTCTTCTTGTTTGTACTGTTTTTCACAGCCTCGCGCAAGGTTTGTACACAAGGCAGCCATCTGCCCAACCGACAGCTTTTTGAAGTCCTCGTCTGTTTTTAGCGCTGGTGTTGCCACCGCCGCTGTTTGTTCGCCTTCAGCCCTGAATTCAGACTTGGGGGCTTTACAAAGAGGACAGCGCCAATCCTCCGGCAATTCAGAAAAGGGAACTCCTTCTTTTTCTTCATCGTATACATAACCGCATACGCCGCATACATATCTCATACAAATGCCTCCCCCTCTGATCTCGGCTCTGCTTAAGCAATCTTTGTCATACTCTCTGGCAAGCCACTCAACATAAGCACAGAGTTTCAATACCATTATAGTACCTATTCCCAAACATTAATAGTAAGTATATTTTTTATATTGATGCACTCGCATCAGACAACTCCAAGAGACAATAGTTGGTCCCAGAGCCACAATTTTCTGGCCGAGAAGCCCGCTGGTCTTGGTTCTTGACTACTAATCATTATCTTTTTACTAACACTTTTGTCATTCGGAACAATGTTGTATCCAAGTCAGTACAACTATGGCCTAGTTGTCAACCCTTTAAGGCGTTAGCGCACATTCTGTCAATTCCCTCGCCGGGGCAAAAGCCATAAACTCTTGTACAACCTTTTAACCAAGAAGAAAGAAGGATGGGAATATGACTACCACATGCAATGCTATGAACCGTCGTGCATTCCTTAAGGCTGCTACCGGCACAGCCGCCGTTGCAGCTTTGGGCACCACTGTTATTGCTCAGGCTGATGAGGCAGCTGTTGAGCCTGCTGAGATTCTTGAAGCTGACGTTGTTATTGCCGGCGCCGGTGCTTCAGGCCTCACTGCTGCTGTTGAAGCAGCCGAGAATGGCGCTCGCGTTATTGTTCTTGAGAAGGCTGCTCGCCTGGGTGGCAGCTGCCAGTTCGCAGAAGGCGTTTTTGCTGCCGGTTCCTCCATTCAGAAGGAGATGGGCATTGAGGGCGATCCCAAGAGCCTTCTCGTTGCCGAATATGAGTTCCAAAACTACAAGGTTAACACCAAGCTTTGGGAGCAGGTAGCCTTTAACTCCGCTGAAAATATCGACTGGCTCATTGCCCACGGCGTCGAGTTTGCAACCGTTGCGGCTACCGGCGGCGAGTTTGCTACCTGGCATGTTTACGCCGGCGATAACCATGGCATGATGCTTATTGACCATTTGAACGCTGCTGCAGAGGAGCTTGGGGTTCAGATCCTTTTTGAGTCTCCCGCGGTTTCTGTTGTTATGACAGACGGTGTAGCCACTGGTCTTCTTGCAAGCAAGGCTGATGGCAGCTATCTGCAGGTAAACGCTCCTTCAGTTATTCTTGCAACCGGTGGTTTTGCCGGCAACAATGAAATGCTCGAGCAATACTGCAACCTCGATATGAACCGTGTGTACTTCCGTGGCATTAATGACATCTCAGGTGACGGTATTCGTATGGCTTTTGAGGCCGGCGGACTTGAGCCTTCTAACTTCACTGCCTGCACCATTGGTACAACCGTTAAGGGCATTCCTCTGACCAATCACATCACCGTAGCCGGCGCTATGGATCCTATGCAGCTTTGGGTAAACCAGGACACCGAGCGCTTTGTAAGCGAGGACGTGGCCAAGCACTATACCCGCGCCACCAACTGCGTGCTCATGCAGGATGAGGTTTACTCCTTTGTTGACACCACCGTGCTTACCAAGCTCCAGACTGAAGGCGCACGTTTTGGTGCCGGCGCTTATGTAGTTCCCGGCACACTGCTTGAGCACATCTTTGATGACATTGAAGAAGCACTCGCCGACGGCAACCCTGACATTTATAAGGCAGATACCTTTGAAGAGCTCGCCGAGCAAATGGGTCTTGACCCCGCCAAGCTTGCCCAGGTAGTTGCTACATACAACGCAGCATGCGAAGCAGGAGTTGACGAGGAGTACGGCAAGGATCCTTCGAGCCTCGTAGCTCTCACCGAGCCTCCGTTCTACGGCTTCCGCGTTATTGCTAACCTCATGAATACCATGGGCGGCATCCGCACTGATATTGATTGCCGTGTCATTAGCGCCGAGCGTAAACCCATTGAGGGCCTCTATGCTGCAGGTATGGAGTGCAACGGCTATGCCGGTGAGACCTATGGCATCTCACTTCCCGGTTCAGACCAAAGCATCGCAATCGCTACCGGCCGTGTCGCCGGTGCCCGCGCCGCACTGCGCGCCTTGGCATAAAACAAATATCATTTAAAATAGTGTGATTGCAGGGAATGGTTTTGGCGCTGCTTTGTGGGGGCCAATATGACATGGCACCTAAACCATTCTCTCTGTCACATTATGAATACTAAAAATCGGTAGCATAGAAGTTGTTCGAGCTGTGCTACCGGTTTTTTGATTTCCGTTTACGATATAATCCTGTATTATAAACTCTCAAAGATAGTAAACCCTTCTTTGTTACTTCTTGGAGGAAGCAAGTCATGGATACAGGACACGACCGGCAAAACCACATAGAAAGCCGCATGAAGATTGTCCATGCGATGGATGACCTCATGAAGGAGACGCCTCTCGATAAGCTTTCTACGACTGCCATTTGCGATAAAGCAGGTATTTCTCGGCAAACCTTTTATCAATGTTTCCTTGATAAATACGACGTGGTAGATTGGGTACTCACCGAGCTTACTCGTCCCACGGTTCGCAACATTGGTATTACTCTTGGCTGGTACGAAGGCTTTTTGCGCCTGCACCGGGCGCTTCTTGAGATGAAAGACTTTCTCGCAAACTCTGCTAAATCGCAGGATGTTAACACATTGCCTACCATTGCCGTACGTCTTGCCAAGGAGGATTACGAGCGCGCAGCACTCATGCGCCTTGGAGGATCAGAGATTCCCGAGCTTATTGCCTTCCAGATTGAGAACTTCGCGTATACAACAACACAAGCTACAACCCGCTGGCAAATACGCGGTATGCAAGAAAGCCCCGAGAAAATCGCTTCGATGATGTGCACACTTGTACCCAGAGAACTTTACAATCTCCTCGACATAAAGCCCGAAGAAACCCGCGAATGGACCGTCTTCAGCGAATACGACATCTTAAAGAATAACCGTTCATAAAACTTATTATTCACTGTATGATCTTGATATGTGGTTCCTCGCTCACTATAGTTACGCTTTAATATATGTGACAAAGGTGGTGGGATATGGATTACCAAATCATTGACGGTGCAGATAAAATGAACATTGATGAAGTGGTCAAGCTGCTCAAAGCGTCATATTGGGCAAATAAGCGCTCCAAAGAGACAATTGAGCGGTCCATGCGTAATTCATCATGCTATGGCGTATATCTTAACAGTGAGCATAAATTGGTTGGTTTTGCAAGGGTCATCAGTGACTATGCGACAACCTACTATCTTTGCGATGTAATTATTGATCAAGAATGGCAGCACAGAGGTCTAGGAACAGCGCTGGTTTCATATATCGAATCGCGACCTGAATACGAGGGCCTTCGCGGATTATTACTTACCAGAGATGCGCTCGCATTTTATGAGCAGTTTGGTTATAAAGTTCTTGATGGCAGAGCAATGTCAAACAGGCCATAAGACATAAGACGGAGTACGTCCCTGGATTATGAAAATGCCTGGTAGAAACATCATAAACGTATCAGGATGATTAACAGGGCGTATATGCTTGATTAAGCTCGTATTTCGAGCAGGTAAGAGAAACGCTTTAGTAACAGCGGCAGACAAGAATAGCGCCCATCTAACCGTTGCTACAAAAAAGGAGCGTCGAAATGTTTGATACCGGATCGACGGCGTTCATGATTATTTGTACCATGCTGGTGCTTCTTATGACGCCCGGTCTCGCCTTCTTTTACGGAGGCTTGTCAAGGCGCAAAAACGTGGTCAATACTATGATCATGGTTTTTAGCGTCATCGGTGTAGTTGGAATTCTTTGGATTGTATGCGGATGGTCGTTTGCATACGGCGGAGACGGCTCAATCCCGTTCTTTGGCGGCTTTGACCAGCTTGGTTGTTTAGGTGCAACGCAGCAAATGCTCGCAGAAGCGGCAGATGCCGAGACAAACGCCACATATCCGGAAATCCTTAACATTGGCTTCCAGATGGCATTTGCCATGATTACGACAGCTATTATTACCGGCTCAGTTGCCGGACGCATGAAGTTTGGCGCACTTATTGCATTTATCAGTATATGGGTTGTTTTGGTATATGCTCCGCTCGCCCACATGGTTTGGGGCGGAGAAGGCTCTCTCATTGGCGATACCATAGGTGCACTTGACTTTGCCGGTGGCGACGTAGTACATATCAGCTCAGGTATTACCGGCTTGGTTTTGTGCCTTATGCTGGGTGGCCGCAGCGGATACCCTGTTATGAGCTATCGTGCTCATAATGTTCCATTCGTGGCATTGGGAGCTGCGCTTTTGTGGTTTGGCTGGTTTGGCTTTAACGCGGGTTCTCAGTTTGCTGCCGACGGAGTTGCCGTACTGGCGCTTCTGAACACCGTTGCAGCATCTGCCGCGGGAATTGTTTCCTGGATGATTGTAGAGCGCATTAAGGTTGGAAAGTCAACCCTGGTAGGTGCCTGCACCGGTTTAGTCGCCGGCCTCGTGGCCATTACACCGGCTGCCGGATTTGTAGAGCCGTGGGCAGCAATTATCATGGGCCTCGTCGTACCGCCGTGCTGCTACTTTGCCATCTCGATCGCAAAGCGCAAGTTTGGGTATGACGACGCGCTCGATGCCTTTGGCTGCCATTCTGTAGGAGGCGTAGTAGGAGGACTCTTAACCGGCATTTTCTGCGTGCCCGAGCTTTCCTGGACGGAATACGGCGGTCTTGTTTATACCGGCGATCCTTCGCTTTTTATAAGCCAATTCCTTGGTATAGCCATAACGCTCGCCTTTGTAATTGTGCTTGATGTTATTATTGCCTTCATTATTAAGCAAGTATTTGGTGGTACCTTACGCGTCAGCGAAGCCGACGAAGCCCGCGGCCTGGACATTACCGTTCATGGCGAGAGCGCATACCCGGCTTATCTTGGCCTTGACTAACAAAGCCCCGGTATTACCTGCGATGTGAAGAAAGAGAGTTCTCATGAAACGTCTTACCGCAATTGTGCGACCCGAGAAGTTGGAGCCCCTCAAAGATGCGTTATTTGAAGCCCAGATTACCGGCATGACAATAACCCAGGTAATGGGCTGCGGAAACCAGCACGGTTGGAGCGAGTACTTTAGAGGTACTGAGGTCCTTCTAAACATGCTTCCCAAGGTCAAGTTTGAACTCGTCGTAGAAGACGAGAAGGTCTCGGACCTTATCGATCTTATTTGCGATGTTGCTGCTACCGGTGAAGTAGGCGACGGCAAGATCTTTGTAAGCCCCGTAGAAGAAGTCATTCGTATTCGTACTCGGGAACGTGGCCTCCAAGCAGTTTAGCCGCATGTAAGAGTTTTCCAACAGATTCTTCGCAGCGCCGTAACAAGATCGCTTTGTTACGGCGCTGCCGTTGTTTCTTAAACCGCCACAATACCCCCGGCGTTAAGAATACCTGTGAAGATACAAAAGAAGACACAAGGAGAAGCCTCCGTCTGTTAATGTTCGCGTGGGTATAAATCCAGCAAAGAACAGGGCGGAGTGCAAATCATGATCGAGAAAACATACGAAACTTCCCACGGAACAATTCATTACTGGGTAAACCGAGAAGCCCAAAAAGCCTCCCCGCAGCTGGTTTTTCTCCCGGGGCTCACAGCTGATCACCGTCTGTTCCAAAAGCAACTCGAGTTTTTTGAAAACCAATATCCCGTGTTTGTTTGGGATGCTCCGGGACATACATCTTCCTGGCCGTTTGAAATGACGTTCTCCCTCACGGACAAGGCCAGATGGCTCGACGAAATCCTTCAGCGAGAAGGCTTTGAAGAACCGTGTATCATTGGCCAATCGATGGGCGTCTATGTTGGCCAAGCCTATTCTCAGCTGTTTCCCGAGAAACTCAAGGGGTTTATCTCCGTTGACTCAGCGCCGTTAAAGCGTGAGTATATGACCGCGGCCGAGATTTGGCTCCTTAAGAGAATGGAGCCTGTTTACCGTCATTATCCCTGGAAGACACTCTTAAAACAAGGAACAAACGGCGTGGCTACGTCTCCTTATGGAAGACAGCTGATGCTCGATATGATGCTTGTTTATGACGGAGATCAAGAAAGATATGCAAAACTCGCAGGCCATGGCTATAGAATTCTGGCTGAGGCTATAGAAGAAAACCTCCCCTATGAGATTAAATGCCCGGCGCTTCTCATCTGCGGAGAAAAAGACCACGCAGGTTCCTGTATTCGCTACAACAAAGCATGGCACCAAAAATCAGGGATCCCCATTGAGTGGATTAAAGACGCAGGACACAACTCCAATACAGATGCACCGGAAATCGTAAACAACCTCATCAAAGACTTTCTCCAAAAGCTTGAGAAAGACTCTTAAGCTCTCAAGCTCGAGCGGGTTACAGGGAACTCAAAATATGTGTCGGGATAGGGTTCATCAGCCAGAGTAAAGTGCCACCATTCGCATTCGTACGGCACAAACCCGGCGCGCATCATGGAGTTGCGCAAAAGCATGCGCATGCGATACTGTTCATCAGTAATTGCGGTATATGAAGGATGCGAAATCTCGCCAAACAGGTCAAAAGGACTGCCCATATCTACTTCATGACCGGTGTCCATATTGAGCAGCGAAAGGTCAACGGTACTGCCGCGGCTGTGTGATGAACGAGATGCGATGTAGCCAAGCTTAAAGGTATCGGTTTTATCAATATCCGGATAGAAATATTGCTTCATGCGCTGGTCAGTATCCTCAATACCCCAGAGCACAAAATGCTTTACCGCAGTTTTGGGACGATAAGCATCAAACACCTTCAGACGATATCCAAGTACCAAAAGCTCGGCTGCCACATCTTTGAGCGCCCGGGCACAGTCGAGCGTGCACAGGGCTATGGGCTCCTCGTATCCGTCAATGCGGTCTCCAATAAAATTATATGTGGAGTAATAACGAATCTCCTGGACAATGCTCGGAATATAATCTGCCATCACAACAAAACGTGATGCGTCCATCTCGGGTTCCGGCCGTTTCATCTTACTCCTGTCTCAAGCCCGCAGTTCACAGTACCACATTTACAAATTGTCACCGGCGTTTTGCTCCGGTAAACAAGTTCCCATCTTTAATGAGTAAAGTATTATATGACAATCAAACTCCGCCAATCCATGGCTTTTACGCTTATATGAAAACAATAATCCAATTGAACCTACCTCGTTTGTGCGTGTACAATTGACAGAGTATAATTTGCAAGCCAACGTGCCCGTTCATTGCCTGGCTAAAGATTGAAGGTTGTAACTAAAGGAAACACAGTGAGCAATAAGACCGAGAAGCCCGAGAGCACTACTCCCACGCCTGAAGAGCGGCTCAGAGATATAGAAGCTGCAGAAGCAGCAATTAACCGTGCGTATTCCACCGGCAGAGCTGACCGTGCCAACATCACGCAAGCAGCCCAAACAGACGCTGCTGAGGCTGTAAGGCTGGTTGGTATTGCAATGGAAGCTGATGCCATTGCAGACGACGCTACGCGTATTAGGATAATTGCCGAAACAAACACCGGCGCCGGCGACGTAAAAGCCGCTCGCGCACATGAACGAGCAGCGCGTCTTCAAGCCAAACAGGATCATCGTGCAGCTACCAAAGCAGCTAAACAGGCTTACGATGCCATTAAGTTCAGCGCTCCCAATAAGCTGGGTCTCATGCGCGCAATTCAAATCATTTTTGCAACACATATTTTGCTGACACTTTTGATGCTTGTTTTTACCTCGCGCGACGCAATTCAGTACAACGTTGCGACAATCAGTGACTGGATCATGATTGCGCTCGAAGGCGTCGCGTTTTGGTTCTTTATTAACCGCTATAAAATTGCGCGTCCGTTTACTATTGCTATTGCGCTTTTTGGTATCGCGTCAACCATAATTATCAATCTGCTTGCAGGCACATCGAGCTGGCTCTATATTGATGTCCAGACAGCTTTTTATATCTTTTTAATTCTTTATTTTACTTTCTCGCAACGTGTCAAAACAGTGCTTGTGAACGATCTTGCAAAACACGATGGCCTGTACGACAAAAAAGACTTTGTAATTCGTCGCAAAGGATGGCCGTTTATCAGGAACCTTGGCATTTACTTTGTGGTGTTTGCGGTTCTTGGCCATTGGATGGAGGCAGGCCTGTGCCAGTTCATAATCCTTGGATGGGTAGAAGGAGAATATAACCCGGCCGATACCGTTCTTTGGCGCGACTGGCTGTACCCCTTCCCTATGGAAGGTATGGCTGTGGTGCTCATTGCACTGTTTTTGTATCCGTTCAAAGAATGGCTCGATAAAAGGTTCTCAAACCCGGTTATTCCCTATCTTATCAGCTTCCTTTCAAATGCCCTTTTGTGCACGGTCATTGAGTTTACCATGGGCATGATTATGAACCGCGATTTGCAAATGTGGGATTACAGCAATAATTTTTGTAACATCATGGGTCAGGTATGCCTGCAAAACACCCTTGCGTTTGGCGTTGCCGCGTCTATCATTACCTGGTTTGTATACCCCATGCTTGAACGAGCCCTTGCCCGTGTTCCCAATGACATCATGAACATCGTGTTCATAGTTGTTGCAATCTTTGGCGGAATCCTCTGGTCGCTCTACATCATTAATCCGCCAGAAGATACCATGCAGCAACTTGATGAAGCGATATCAAATGCCTCAACATATGCCGCCCAACAACTAGCTGATGAAGTAACAGGTGACATATCCCTGGGTAGGTAACAGGGGGTAACAGGGGACATATCCCTGTTACCCCCTGTTACCTTTTATCTTGATTGGTGGGCGTTCAATTTTTGTCAACTCGGGCGGTACTCCTACCTCGAGAGCCAATATTGTAATGTCATCAGACTGCTCGGCTTCTTCTGTATAAGCGGCAACATCCGCACGAACAGACTCAAGCAAATCTTCCGGATGCAAACGGTAACCCTTCTCGGCCACTACCAGCAGGCGATCCTCGCCATAGAGCTTCTCGTTCACATCAAAGGCCTCAGTTACTCCATCTGTATAGAGCAAAAACGTATCGCCGGCAATGCAGTCCACAGAATACGTGCGGTAGGATATGTCATACAAGCCCAACATGGGACCTGATCTCTGCTTCAACCAGCGCCAGCCTCCTTCACGCTGCCAGAGAAGCGGCGGGTTATGACCGGCGTTTACATAATCCACATGCCCTGTAGCATAGTCGAGAACACCTATCCATGCGGTTACAAACATGGCCTCGTTATTGCCGTCGCAAAGTTGTTTATTCGCAGCAGATACCGCTTCGCCAAGCTCTACCCCGTTGTCAACATAATCGCGTATGAGCGCTTTTGCCTTCATCATAAACAATGCGGCAGGAATACCTTTACCGCTTACATCAGCCACAACAAAGCCTACTTTGCCCTTCAGGGAATCACAGTCTTCTCCAATGAGGAAGAAGTCATAAAAGTCCCCGCCCACCTCACGTGCCGGTTCCATACTCGCAAAAATATCAAATCTGCAAATGTCGGGGAACGGCGGAAAATCTCTGGGGAGTGTCGCTTCCTGGATAGCACGAGCTGTAGCCAGCTCGGCATCCATGCGCGTCTCGGCCTCGGCAATCCAGCCTTTGAGGGCATCTACCGTTGTGTTAATACCGTTTGAAAGCGAATCAAATTCGCGGGTATCATGTACCTCCACACGCGCATCAAGATCGCCCGAGGTAATGCGCGCAAGCACACCGTTTGTCTCGTCAATATAGCTCGCAATCACCTTACTGATCAGCTGAAACACAATGAAAAATACAGCCAGCAAGAGCACAAGGAATCCGAGAATTTCCCATGTCATTATGAACGCGCGCTTCTCAAATACCATACTCGAAGACCGGATGATGATCACGGTTTGCGTAAATTTATCGCCTTCGTAATTCTCAAACCCCATACGTTTGGCCAAAAGATAGGCAACATACGGCTGGGTCATTTCAGCAGTGTTGAGATTGGGATTTTCAAGGTACAGCTTTACTTCATCATACACAAAACGCTGCATTTTACCGGTATCAATACTTTTCTCGATTGCCTCGCGCATGCCGGACGAAAAATAATCTGCAGAAAAATACAAATCGCTGTAACGGCTGTTGTTGCTCTTATCTATGAGAGAGCCAACCAACACAATGACATCTCCGTCTTCTTCTACGGAATAACCTGAAAGCAAGTTGTCATCTGAAAGAATCCTAACGGTATCATACCAGAGTTCATACGTATAATCGTTATAATCGAACCCTGATCGCTCGGTAAAATCTGCGAATGCTTTGCTGCGTTTACTGTTGTCTTCGAGCTGGTTACATAAATAGGTAACCTCGTCACGCATTTGTTCCGCATTATCCCAAAGCTCATCCCAGGTAACAACAACATAACTCACGGCTGTCATCATCATAAACGTAAGCAACACCACAACAGAAAGCCGCAAACCAAACAAAGCCCGCAATCCCAGAGAGCTGCTATGTTCCAATCTTTTTTGGGCCAAATAATTACCAACAAAACAAAGTAAAGCCATAAATGCGGCAGTTAGAATTATCTGAACACCAATATTGCCCAACCGTAGAGCGGTTGATGCTGCCAGTTCCCGTACATAGGCCTCATCAACCCCTTCATTTATACTTTCGGCGAGGCTCATAACAAGCAAAGAGTACACATTCGAAACAAATGCAAGACTATAAAGTGCTGCCACAATAATACAAACAATAGTTATATAGACTGTAAATCTGCCCCGTGAAGGCTTGTTGCGCAGGACAAACGCAAACAACACGCCCAAAAGCAAGCCTGCAAACCCAAGCATAACAATAGATGTTACGGGAGTTACAAATGAAAGCTCATAGTGGTCAAGCGGTAAATAATGCGCATGCAACAAGAGCACGCCACCGGCTAAAAGACCCAATGCCGTACCAAAAAACGTGCCCAGTAAAAGTGCCCCGAGCGCTACAACTCCCAGTAAAACAACTACATATCCAACAGTACCGCCCGGCAATGTAACAGCTAAAAAACCCAGCTGGGTAAATGTAAGAGAAATGCAGGCGACCGCCAGCACAACAGCAATCATCAATCGCGGAGTGCGATCCATTTTGGCAAGTGTCCCACCCCAGCTTATTAACCTCGATTTTTTAGGGAATCGTTTAACGCCCGGAGGCATAATGCTTACTCCCTTGTCTTATTGTTTACCGCTCAATAGTAAAAACTTCAGAAAGGCCTGTCATCTCAAGCACATCCCTTACCTCACTGCATGGGTGCAGTATGCGCATGCGTCCACCCCGCTTTACAGCGAGTTTATCGGTAGCTACAAGCACGCGCAAACCTGCAGAAGCAATGTAGTCAACCTTGGTAAAATCGACGTCAATATCGCATACGTCATCTGGAAGCTGCTCTACCGCAGCAGTTAAATCTGGTGATGTGTTGACTGTAAGCTTGCCCTCTATCTCGATAATAGCTTTGGTGCCGTCTACACTTGTTTTGATTTTCATTACTATCCTTCCTTATCCAAACGCTGCCGCTTTACAAGCTCTGCAAATACTCCGTTCTTTGCAATAAGTTCCTCGTATGTACCCTCTTCTGCAATGTTTCCGTTATCTATTACCAAAATACGGTCACAATGGCGCACCGTTGAGAGGCGATGTGCTACCACAATACGCGTACATTTGAGGTTTTCGAGTGATTCTGCCACATGCTTTTGTGTGAGGTTGTCAAGAGCACTTGTGGCCTCATCAAACATAAGAATACGACGCTTACCGCACACTGCCCGCGCAATCATAAGACGCTGGCGCTGACCGCCCGAGACACCACCGCTACCCTCTGTAATAAGCGTCTGCATTCCCATGGGCATTTTGCGTATGTCGTCAGCAATACCGGCCAATTCAGCAGCTTGCCAGGCATCATCAAGCGTGGCTGAAGGGTTCGAAATAGTGATATTATTCGAAATATCACCCATAAACAGCTTTCCGTCCTGCATCACTACACCAATATGCCTGCGCAGCGAGCGAAGATTTATTTTTTGAATGTTGTAGGGGCCATAGAATATACTGCCCCGTTCCGGAGTCTCAAAACCCAGAAGAAGCCGCAGAATGGTTGACTTCCCGCAACCGCTCTTCCCTACCAGGGCTACATATTCGCCGGGATTTATTTTAAACGATAGATTTTGCAGGATATAGGGGGCATTTTCATTATACCTAAATGTCAGGCCCGAGACTTCAATACCGCCCGTAAGCGATTCTACACTCGGCTTGTCCTCGGCAATCTCGGGAGTCGCTTCCAGGATAGGAGATACAATAGAAAGTAAGGGCTGAATCTGAGCAATTTGACCTGCTATACCGGCGAACGCCATAATAGCGGCTGTAACCTGCCCGTATGCCGTGTTGAATGCCATATAATTAGCAATGGAAACACCGGTTGAACCTGCGAAATAATAGATAGCAATATTTCCCAAAAGCGCAACAAGCGCCACAATTGCAGGCAGCGCTCTGATAAATACCGGACGGTTATAAACCGGCCTTGCGTATTCGGCGTATCCGTCTGCCCATTTTGCAAAAGCCCGGTTCTCAGCTCCGGCAAGTTTTATTTTTTGTATACCGTTCAAAAGCGCTGTTACCGTTCCGGAAAGTTTAGCTGATGCTGTCATCTTTTCTTTCTCGTACCGTATGGTGACAAGTGTTGCCATAATTGTAAGCACCGATTGTATGATAACAATTACAAGCGCAGGCAACGCAAGCGCAGGAGCAAATGCTCCAATTTGGAAGATATATATAAGCGATAAGAAGGCCGAAAGCCCCGAGCCAAGGAAGGTAGTAACTATTGTTTGCGCTATGCTTGTTACGCTTGATATGCGGTTGCCAAGGTCGCCTGACGCATACTGCTTAAAAAAGGAACTCGGTAGTGCAAGTATACGTGCAAATGTCGCTGCCTCCGTAATAATATCGAGCTTAGCAGAGACGCGGGCCATCACAAGGCTACGGCAGGCGCCAATGAGCGCTGTCGAGACCGCCACACCCAAAAGAAGCGCAGCTATAGGTAAAATGAGACGGGCCTGGCCCGAAGGTGCCACAACATCAAAAGCAACCTGGTTAGCCCACGCAGGAAGAAGGCCAATAGCAGCCACAATGAGTCCCGCAACCAAAACCAAAAGGTAGTCATTGCGGTCAAATATCCTAAAAATAAACGCAGCAAGATCGCGAATTGTGAGCGGTTTAGCCGGGAGCGGCCGGTAAAACAGTATCGCCTCCTGCTCAATATTTGAACACGTTTTGGATGTTACCTTAACTTTGCACTTATTTACCGGATCAATATAGTAGTAACCGCGTATACCTTGGGGTAGTAAAGCCACTGCCTCGCCCGACTTGAGTTTTCCCAACATCGCACCAAAAGCCTGCTTTTGCCAACCGCGTTTTAACTGAACATCACGCCGCATAACGCCTGCCGGACGGCAAAGCCAATCCAAATGTTCATTAAGATCAACAATATCTTCAGGCACCGTACCGGCTTCTATACCATTGTATTTGAGACATGCTCTTACGGCACCGTCAGCTGCTTCTAGGCTGTCTGTATCAAAATCGAGCGATTGTCCCGGATCACACACGCTATCCGCAAGCTTGGCATAAGCCTTCTCCGTCAGTTGTTTATCAAGTTTGGCACGCGTCTCAATTTGTGATTCAAACCAATCAGTCATTGCGCACCAACTCCGCATATGCACCGTCAGCTTTTAACAGTTCTTCATGTGTACCGCGCTCGGCTACCTTACCGTCTTTAAGCACAATTATCTCATCACAATCGCGAATAGTAGACAGGCGATGGGCCACGACAATACATGTGATTTCTCGGTCACGAATATGGCGTATGACATCGGCTTCTGTTTGAGCGTCAAGAGCGCTTGTGGCTTCGTCCAAAACAATAATGGTAGGATCCTGCGCCAATACACGCGCTATTTCAAGACGCTGAAGCTGTCCGCCTGAATAGTTACGTCCGCCAGGCAAAACGCGGCTTGAATAACCGCCGGGACGCTCGTCAATCGCATCATGAATACCTGCGTCACGGCAGGCCAGAATAACCTCGTAATCCTGAATAGAATTGTCCCACAACTTAACATTGTCAGAAACCGTATCATCAAACGTTACGACATCCTGGTCAACAACAGCCAAAGAACCGCGCAGAATGGGACGGGGTATATCATGAAGCAACGTTCCGTCAAACCGGACCTCGCCCTTCCATGGTTCATAAAGACCGCTTATAAGCTTGGTGATAGTGCTTTTTCCGCAACCGGACCCTCCAACAAGCGCTACCCAATGACCCGGTTCAATATGCAAATCAAAATCCTCAATAAGCGGGGGCTCAAGCGGAGAATAGCCAAAGGTTACACCTTTAAGATCAACTTCGCCACGCAGTTTTTCCCGGTTAAGCCCGCTGGAATGAATAATGGGCTCCGGCTCTTCTTCTACGTCTGCAGGATAACGCAAAACGTCTTCTACACGTTCCATCTGCGTCTGCATCTCTTGTACCGTCTGGCCAAGATTGATCATGTCGTTTACGGGAGCCATAAATGAGGCAAGAAAACCGGTAAATGCGAGTAATGCACCGGGAGTAAACGCATCTTCAACTATAAGCCAAATACCAAGGACAAGTACAGCAATATTTGCAATCTGGGTCATGATTTGCGGCGCCATACCCAAATACGTATTCAAGCGTGTTGTACGTGCATCAGCTTCATTCACAATAGCTTGATAGCCGGCCCAACGGCCAAAATAGCCATTCTCGGCACCTGCAGATTGTATGGTTTCGATCATCTCTATACCGCTAATGGTTGTGGCATAGAGCTTACCTGCATTTGCAGCTCCCGAGCGTGCAATGTTTATGCGCTTTTTAGAGATATAGCGGCCTAGAAGAGCGTTGATTACAACCGTGAGTAAACCCACAATCGTCAGAAGAACGCTGTAGTTCAGCATAATAAGTAAATACAATACAAGCATTATTGCATTTACAAGTACCGGGGCAAGCTTGCCAATAAGCGTAAAAGCAATAGTCTCATTTACTGACTGCCGTTGCTGCAGATCTCCTACCATTCGCTGAGAATAAAACGTAATTGGCAAACGTAATAAGTGGTGCATAAAACGTGATGACGAGACAACCGCAATTTTTCCCCGTATGCGTACCAAATACACCGCGTTCAAAATCGATACTACACCGGTTATAAGGGCCAGTATCAGCATAATTGCCGTAAGCGGAACAAGCCAGTCAGGATCGCTCCCGGTAAGAATGCGATCCATAAAAACTTGGCCCAAAGAGGTGTTAATTATCGCTACAAATGAAGTTATAGCAGCGGTTAGCATGACAAACGCAATAGGAACACCCAAACCTTCCAAACGTTTAAATGCATACTTCAGGGTATTTGGTTTGTTTCCGCCCTCTTTAAAAGCGTCCGTTTTTTCAAATAATAGAGCAATGCCGGTAAAGCTTTCTTCAAACTCATCCATGGATACTTTAACCTGGCCGCGTGCAGGATCATTTAAAAGCGCATACTTACCTGCAAATCCGCGTAATACCACAAAATGGTTAAAATTCCAAAAGAGGATGCAAGGAAATGTTGCTTTTCTGCGCAGAGCGTCCACCGAGTAAGTCATACCTTTAGCAGACAAACCATAGGAGCGTGCAGCTTTGAGCACATTAGACGCTTTGGAACCGTCACGCGATACACCGCAATCAGCCCTCACCTGCTCAAGCGGTACCCAAAGTCCATAATAAGCCAAGATCATGGTAAGGCAAGCGGCTCCGCACTCCAACGCTTCCATCTGCATGACCTGGGGTACTTTGGGAATCCTTCCCATCATTTGGTGCCGCCTCCCAGCACCAGGCTTATAGGCGTAATACGCTCGGTTGTAATACGTACCGTGAGCGGAATATCCGGCGTCAATTCTGAGGTATCGCCGTCAAAAATCACCTGGTAAGCCCAATCGCCTTTTACAAGCGAGCTCACAAGGTAGTCGCTTTTCAAAAGAGTACTTGCTTCTTCGCGCGAAACAGGAACCGCTGCTACCTCAGCAACCCGCATCCTGGTACCGTCAACAATGGCAACATCGCCCTCATCTACCCGCGCAACATCATCTGCCGTTAAAAAGCACATTGCATGTCCGCCTGTAAATACCCCCGTAGCTGTTACGCTTGTGGTTACGGCGCCAAATATTCCCCACACCAAGAGCCCCGCCAAAAGTGCTATGCATGCTGCAAGTACCACCCAAACACTGGGATTGGTTACACGTATGTATTTGTCAAGTTCATCCGGATTGCGAAGTTTTTCTGTCGCCCGTTTGTTGAATATGCTTTGCGATGTGTCAGACATTGCTAATCCCTCTCTGCAACACAACGCATTTTTTCGAGAGCGCGGGCGAGTTTAGTCGAAACGGTTGAGGGGTTCATATCCAGCGCTTTTGCAATATCAATGTTTCGCATGCCGGCGCGGTATTTAAGCGCAATCAGTTCGCGCTCCTCATCATCCAAGCATGTAAGCAGCTGCTTTGCAAGCATTATGTCATCTGCACTGCCTTGTTCGCCATCTATGGCAAATGCACCTTCAGGGACATCTTCAAGCGCCGCGACCGGATGCTCTTTGCGAAAATGGCTTATCATGCAGTTTTTAGCTATAGTTGTTACCCAGGTTACGAATTTTGCCTTGGCGGGATCAAATGATGAAAATGCACGAGCAGCCTTGAGGTACGCTTCTGCAACAACATCTTCTGCATCAGCATCACAAGACATACGAGCGCGCACATAATTATATACAGCTTTATAGCTCTCGTAATAAAGCCGCTCAAATTCCTGTTCAAATGCGTCATCGCCATGCCTGTATCGCAAAATACCGGCTCGGCTTTGCTGCTTCTCGCTGTCCGTAGTGCTGACCTCCGTCCGCAATCACATAAGACACTTTGATTTGTTTATTATAAACGCGGCGAGCGTAACGTCATTTGACACATCAAAGCCACTAAAACAACGCACAACCTGTTAAAATAATTTACCGCAGGTTGTTACACAAAAATCATCTGTTTATATGACGCGGTTATTGTCGCTGTTACCGGAATAGGTATCGTATGGTTCAATCAGGGTTGGATCGCATGAAGTTTTCTCGCCTGCTGCCGCGAGAAGGCCGAGCTCATCATCATCCAGACATTCGCTTTCATCATTGGCATCCAGCTCGGCAAAACAACGTTGTGATAAAGCGTCACGGAATGCCTCTGTTCCGGCAGATAAGTCCAGCCTCATCAACCGTGAAATCTTTTGCTCAAAATCCTGATCATCCACGGCCCGCCTCCTCTTTCGCACCGTCCCTACTCATTTAGATTAGACTCTCATACGCACACAGCCCGCTGTTTGTCTCATCTTTTTTTAAAGGACATGAGATATCTGCATGCGTCCATCCTCGGTCAAAAGATAACAAACACCTGTAACGCGGGCTGGCTTTTACAAGTTCAGCTGGGTTATTATCAAGCAGAATACTGCCATCATGAGCTATACTGCCTTCTTGCATAAAAATCACACGGTCAAAGTTTTCAATACCAAGCAAATGGTGTGTCACCATGACAATCGTGTGTCCGTTCAGCACGTCAAAAAGCGTTTTGAGTACGGCGGCCTCAGTCTTTGGGTCAAGCGCAGCAAAAGGCTCGTCAAGCAAAACAATGGGAGTATCTGCAAGGAGGATTCTTGCTAACGCCAAACGGTGACGTTGTCCGCCAGAAAGCCTTACTCCGCCTTCGCCCAAAACGGTATCAAGCTTATGAGGTAAGCTTTCTGCCATCTCGCGCAAACCCACACGCTCAAGCGCCTGCCAGCACTGCTCTTCTGTCGCCCGAGGGCACGCAATACGTAAATTGGCTATAAGAGAACTGTCAAAAACATACGGATTTTGCTGGACAACACCTATATATTCGCAGGTATGTTCACCCAAAGATGCAAGCGTCATACCGCCAATCTCCGCCTTGCCATAATCCGGCACAATATCGCCATGCATGATCCCTAAAAGCGTGGATTTTCCCGAACCGCTTGAACCCAGAATACAAACTTTTTGACCAAAGGGTATAGTAACGCTCAGGTTGTTTATTGCAGGATGCAGTGCGCCTGCATACGTATAGGTAATATGGTCGAGACAAAGACTGGGCAAAGGTGCGGGTTTTGCTTGAGTTTCTTGTACATCCCCGTTTCTTGGGTTCTCCAAACCGTTGAGATTTTCAATAGCATCAAGATGAGCGCTTATCCCTGATGCGGCGCTTCCCATGGGCAGCAAAGCTTCTGCCAGCGGGAACACGCCAATTGCAAAAGCCGCAATATAATCGTGCGCACCGGGTATCCATGCAGAAAACTGAGCCTCGCTCACTGCCGCAACTGCCATAGCAAACTGGGAATTTGCCCACAAAATAAGGGCAACAACGGCCACCCCGCCCACAATTTGCACCAGCAAATCACGCCGGCGCACAAATGAGCGTGTTTTTGCATCATGAATGTGCATTGTTTGGGCAGCCCCGCTCACATTCGCAACAAAATCATCGCGCCTGCCCGAGTACATCCAATCTGCGAGACCCAAAATATCATCAGTAGCAGCGGTAAGAAGCTTTTTGCGCAGTGTCTTTGCCTGCTCTTCCCGCGCTGCCTGTACAAGCAGAGAAACAAGCGGGGCCCCAACAGCCGCAATGCCCATAAATACCGCTATCAGTAGTGCGGCCAGAGGAGCAACAAACGCCAAAAGCACAACCGTCGCAAGCCAAACAACAAAGCCAATCATAAGAGGCAAAAGGCTCTTTATATAAAGATCCTGTACATGAGTAATATCACTGGCGGCAAATCCCAGAGCATCGCCCACACTCCGTAGCTTCAACTCAAGAATGTTTTCGCCCGCAAGGGTACCAAAGAGCTTTGCGCGCAGAGCAGACCCCATGCGTAACACCCAATCATGACGTGCCAGACGCTCCCCATATGCACAAAATGGCCGGGCTATACCAAACACCTGTACCAAGCCAAGCGGCACCATAAGCTCAAAGATCGACCAGGGTTTCTCGGCCGCCGCGCTTAGGAGATATCCGGCCACAAACATAAGACCTATTGAACATGCTGATGCGGCAAACCCCAAACCAACCGCAAGAGCAAGCGCTTTGCGGTAGTGCAGCACAAAAGGTTTCACCCAGTTGTCGCCCGCCCAGAGCGTGCGGATTCTTTGCGCAATGCTCGTCATGCAGCATCACCTCCGCGCAGCTCACGTACAAGACACGCAAACGTTCCGTTATATGAGATGAGCTCATCATATGATCCCTCTTCAACCAAGCGGCCGTTGTCAAGTACAAGAATACGGTCCATATCGCGCATCCAGTGGAGCCGGTGTGTCGCAAAAAGACAAGGCGGTCTTGCATGAGAGCCTTCATAGGGGCTTTCAGAGCATACTCCGTTTCTATGTCGAGATGGGCCGTGGGCTCATCAAATATAAGTACTTTACGGGAGTCGCCATCCAAAAATGCCCGTGCCAAAGCAATGCGCTGTGCCTGACCTCCGCTGAGCCCACGTCCGCCGTCGCCAATAAGCGTATCCAGACCCATGGGGAGCTCATTCACAAACTCAGACAAACCGGCAGCCTCAAGCGCTGCATACACCTGCTCATCAGGAGCCTGAGGACAATAGAAGGCAATATTATCGCGAAGCGATGCTTTAAAGATGTAAGGATGCTGTGGAATATAACATACCTGGCTGTGCCATGAGGGGCTGGTGAGTTCGCAAGGCGTGCCATTCTGGTATATCTGTCCGCTGTTTGGTAAAGCAAATCCTGCAAGTACCTGTGATAATGTAGATTTACCTGCCCCGCTTACCCCTACAATTCCTATTCTTTGATACCCCTGAGCCTCAAAGCTGATATCACAGAGAGCCTCTGTTTCCAGGGATTCTGAGGAAGCATCATACGGGGTATGATCATTCCTTTCTTTATAGGCGAGCGAAACATGCGAAACCTTGAGGAACGAATGTTCATCCCAAGGCGCTACACAAGCAGCCGACATGTCATGAGCATTGTTTTGAGCTTCTCCGATAATTGCATTGATGGCTTTAAGTGCATTTTTGCCATCAAGCGTTGCATGGAAATCGCTCGCAAACCGCAAAACGGGAGCAAAGCACTCCGGAACAAGCAGGAGCGCCGCAAGTGCATAAAACAGTTCAATGCTTCCGCCAAGCAGCCTAAAGCCCAAAAGTATAGAGGCTGCTGCCAGGGCAAAAGTTGCAAACAAATCAAGCACCAAACTCGAAAGTGTTGCTGTGCGGAGCGTCGCTACCGTTGCCTCTCTAAACCGCTCACTTACCGTAAAGACCTCTTTGGTTCGCTCAGTTGTACGGCCAAACGTCTTGAGTGTTGTAATCCCCCGCAGCGAATCAACAAAATGGTTCGCCAGGCTGGTATACTCATCATGCCTGCGCTCTGCAGCCGCGCGGGCATTGCGACCAAGTAAACGCATATAAAGAATCACACAGGGCAAAACAACAGCAGCAATAAGTGCACTCGGCCAGTCTGCCCAAACAAGCACAACAAGAATTACAAGAGGTTCAACCATTACCGCAGCAAGTTTTGGAACCGCAAGCGATAAGTATGTCTCAACATGATCAACCCCTTCTACAAGAGAAGTGGCCGAGGCACCCGTGCCGATTCTCTTGGCAAAAGCCGGGCCGCCTTCAAAGTATGCTTCTGCCAAACTGCGCCGCAAGCCACAGGCATAGTCACTTGCAAACGCATCCATTCCTACCAACCGTATGTGCTCAATGATCTTCCGCGCAATTAAACAGGCCAAAAAGCCGCCGAGAAACACTATTTGCGATTCGATTCCGCTGCCTTCCCAGAGTCCAAAAAGCGCAAGCGCCAAACATATTGCCTGCCCGCCAGCCAGACATGCCTGTATAAACGAGCTTATGATAAGCAGCACAAATACTTTTTTTGCTCCTGGGAGCTGCAGTATTTCCCGGTCAAACACGCACGACCCCTCCGCTCTTACTTTTTGGTGAGCTTGAGACTTTTGAGATAAGTCTTGTGGTCAGGAGTAATACGGTAGCTCTCGAGTGCCTTTTGAATTGTTTTGTTATGCGTCCAGGTGTCGAGACGCTGCTCCTCAAGATAGGGCACCGTTGCCTCATATTGCTTTGCAAGAGCAGTCGCAAAATACCAGGCAATCATCATGTTCACGTAGTACTCATCTGATTTTATCCGGGCAACCATATCAAGATATGCAGCATCAAAGTCATCATCAAGATAATGCTCCATAAGCATTCCAACCGCAAAACGCTGCGTATATGTTAAGGGAGAAGTAAGCCATTCCTTAATACAATCAAGCAGTTCGCTTTTATGCTTTGCAAAAATCTTGGGAGACATTTGGTCGCATGTCGCCCAATTGTCCACAAACGGGAGGAACCTTTTAACCTCCTCTATGCACTGTCCGTAATCCTTGATTGCAGACACTATAAATGCATGAAGCTGGTTCTCGTCAAAATACCGGTGTGGAAGCGCGTCTAAAAACTCCGTGATACCATCGTTTTTTACCAGTTTCTTGGCATATGCCCGCAGCTCAGGCGTCCTTATGCCAATAACCGTCTCAGGGTCAACGGTAGGCAATAGCTTAATCTGAAACTCCCGGTACTTCTCGTCCTGAAGCCTAAACAACTCATCAGTAATCTCGTTGACCGGCATCTATGCCTCCCTAAGATAAGAATCAATACATACATTATACAACCATTATATCTCATAGACATGATGTATAGACCAAATCGCATACCCCTGACGCTCATATTTGTTTCTTCTCTGCCGGTCTTCCTATTGTTTCATAATACTAAACGCGCTACTATTCATTTGTTTGGTATTTGCACTGCCATATGTAGGTTTTTGCGAGTTGTCAAAAGGAGGGTGACGATGGAAGTATTCAGCGATCCTGTTGTGCTTGCCCGTTTGCAGTTTGCCGCAACAGCACTGTTCCACTTCTTGTTCGTCCCGCTTTCTGTAGGATTTGGCCTCATCATGGCCATCCTGCAAACGAAGGCGGCTAAATCAGGCGACGTGCATGACGTTGCACTTGCCAGATTCTGGTTACGCATTTTCACGGTTACCTTTGCCGTAGGCGTAGCCACGGGTATTACCATGGAGTTTAGCTTTGGTACCAACTGGGCTGACTACTCCCGCTTTGTAGGCGACATCTTTGGCGCACCGCTCGCAGCAGAAGCGCTCTTTGCGTTCTTCCTCGAGTCGGTATTCCTTGGTGTTTTACTCTTTGGCCGCAACCGTGTGTCGCAGCGTTTCTATACCGTAAGCGCATGGCTTGTGTGGGGTGGCTCCTGCCTCTCGGCATTGTGGATTATCATTGCCAATTCCTGGATGCAGACCCCTGCCGGTTATGAAGTAGTAGAAACCGCAGCCGGTTCAAAAGCTGTAATGACCAATTTCTTTGAGGCAGCTTTTAACCCGAGTACCATACAGCGTTACCTCCATGTAGTAATGGCACTCCTCATTATGGGCGCTTTTGTTGCCATTGCCATAGCTGCATATTACAAGCTTAAGAACAGAGATGACATCTTTGCATCCAAGCTTTTGCGCGTAGGCGTCATTACCGCCATCGCTACCACCGTTCTTATGCTCCCGGCTGCACATATGCAAGCTGTTGCCGTAGTTGAGAACCAACCTGCCAAGCTCGCCGCAATGGAAGGCCAGTACGAGACAGGCCCCGTTGAGCTGTCGCTCATTGGCTGGGTCGACGAGTCTGCGCAAAAAACCTATGCCATCAGCATTCCCGGCGGAACCTCGTTCTTGGCAGACTTTGACTTCACCACCGAGTATCCCGGTCTCAACGACTTCCCGGTAGATGAGCAGCCCGAGGGCGTGAACTTTATCTTCCAGTCATACCACCTCATGGTCGCAATGTTTGGACTCATTGCCCTTGTGGTACTTTTGGCTCTGCTCGTGATGTTTGACAAGCTTCAGGGCAAAAAATGGGTCTTACGTATTTTGCAGTTTGGCTGGATTGCCCCCATTCTCGCCATTGAGTTTGGCTGGGTTGTAGCCGAGTTTGGCCGCCAGCCGTGGATTGTATACGGCGAGCTCAAAACAGCAGATGCAATTTCACAATCTGTAAGCGCAACGCAGCTGCTGATCACACTTGCTCTCTTCATAATTGTCTATGTGATCATCTATGTTGTCTGGGCAAAAATTGTGCTCAAGACCGTTAAAGCCGGTCCTTCTGTTTATCTTCCAGAAGAGCAAGCCAAAGCAGGAGAGGAGGCGTAAGAACTATGTCGGCACTTGCAATTTTATGGTTTGTACTTATCGCCGTTGTCATGGCCGGATACTTTGTGCTTGACGGTTTTGACCTGGGCGTAGGCGTGCTCTATCCGTTCTTGGGTAAGAACGAGCAGGACAAAGCAATTATGCGCCGTGCTATTGGTCCCGTATGGGACGGTAACGAGGTGTGGCTGCTCACCGCAGGCGGCGCTTTGTTCGCAGCTTTTGCTCCGGCATACGCCACGAGCTTCTCGGGCTTTTACCTTGCGATCATGCTTGTTCTTATGGGCCTTATCCTGCGTGCCGTCTCACTCGAGTTCCGTGCATACGCAGACAATAAAGGCATCTGGGACTGGACATTCTTTGTGGGCAGCTTGCTTCCCGCACTGCTCTTTGGTGTAGCGGTGGGCAATGTTATGGCCGGTATTCCGCTGAATGCTAACGGCGATTACACTGGCACGTTCTTTGGTCTGCTTACGCCCTTTACGCTTATATGCGGTGTATTAGGACTCGTACAAATGCTTTTCCAAGGTGCATGCTGGGTATCGCTCAAGGCTCCTCTCGGCAGCGATCTTCGCGCCAGCGCCAGTAAACTGCGCTACCCGCTTGGTATCGCCGCGCTCCTGGTCTTTGTAATTGCTACCGTTTTGTGGTTTACCACAGTTTTACCAGGCTCCTCTGCAGAGATTGGTCTGACTTCTCTGGCATTTATCTTTGCTTTTATGTATGTCATTGTGATGGTGCTTGCAATTGGTATGGGATCAGGGTCTTCATCATGTGACCTCCTGGCATTTATCCTCACTGAAGCAGGCTGTGTATGCCTTATTGGCCTTATGGCCGCAACGCTTTTCCCCAATCTTATTGTCGCAACCGACCCGGCGTTGTCTATTACCATCGCCTCGGCCGCCGGCAGCGACGTAACTTTGGGAGCAATGACTGTCATCGCTGTTATTGGCGTACCGCTCGTACTCTTCTACCACGTGCTGGTATACCGTAAATTCGCCGGACGCATTACTCCGGAGGACCTGGCTCACTAAACATGAGCAAGAAACATCAGAACTAAAAGCTGATCCCCATGTCACGCTGATTCAATGACATGGGGATCAGCTTTTACCGACTCAAACCGAGTTCACAGGATCGGCTTATGATAAACTGATGTCCGTGTTGGATGTTAATTATCAAAAGGAACGGACTATGCTTCATATTGGATGCCATTTATCAACTTCTTCCGGGTTTTTGCATATGGGAGAAGACGCGCTTTCAATCAATGCAGATACGTTCGCGTTTTTTACGAGAAACCCTCGCGGCGGACGCTCTAAAGAAGCGGATCTCCAAGATGTTCGGGCTCTCATTGATCTTATGGACAACCACCATTTTGCCAAGCTTGTAGCCCATGCTCCATATACCATGAATCTCTGTTCAAATAAGCCTGAGACCAGTTCATTTGCTATAGAATCGTTTGCTAAAGATATTCAAACCATGGAACTTCTTCCGGGCAACTACCTAAATTTTCATCCCGGCTGCCACATGAATCAAGGTGCCGAGACCGGTATTAGTATGATTGTTGAAGCACTTAACAGCCTTCTTTTTGAAGGCATGCAGACTACAATTCTTCTCGAAACCATGGCAGGAAAAGGCACTGAGGTTGGCCGTTCTTTTGAAGAACTTGCAGCTATACGCGCAGGCATTCGCCAAGAGCTGCAACCTTATGTAGGAATATGCCTTGACACCTGCCATGTATTTGACAGCGGATATGACATTGTAAACAATCTTGACGGGGTTCTCGAGGAGTTCGACCGCATAATTGGACTCGAACATCTGCACGCTATTCATATCAATGACAGCAAAAATCCCTTCGCAAGCCATAAAGACCGTCATGAGAAAATTGGCAAAGGCTCAATTGGCCTCGCAGCATTCGAGCGCATTGTAACTCATCCGGCATTAAGAGGCCTGCCCTTTATCCTGGAAACTCCCCAAGATGATCTTTCCGGCTGGGGCAAAGAAATCGAGCTTTTACGAAGCGTTGAGAACTGAAAAACTACTACGAGTACGCGATAACAAAAACTCATTCTCAGTTTGAGTTAAGTGCAACAGAAATAGACTTGTAGCCCAGTTTTATACGCCATATTCCCGCAAATCTTCGCAGAGCTTTTTGTAATCAGTATAGTGGATTCCTTGAATACCAACGTTTTGAGCACCTGCGACATTACGCGGGTTATCATCTATCATAATTGCATCCTGTGCATTGATACCGAGTTCCTGAAGTAAATACATATAGATTGCCGGATCAGGCTTTGCGATATGCTGTTCACTTGAGACGGTTATGGTCTCAAAAAGTGAGGTTAGCTGATTTGCTTCCAAAAGCCTGTACAAAAATGGCGCCGGTGCATTTGACAAAAGTACAACTCTATATGTACTTTTAAGCACATGAACAAGGTTAACCACCTGTGCATCAATAACCGCAAGATCATACCATTCAGCCTCAACTTGTGAGGGTGATACATGCGCGATTTCACCAAGCTGTTGGTACATTTCTTCACACGTTATGGCGCCGGTATCTGCCTTGCCTACAATGTTTGATTTTATGGCATTAGCTTCTTCATCCGAGAAGTACCTTCTGAGCCAAAACGGAGCGATTTCAGAACAAATGACTCCAAAGAAATCAAAGATAAAGGTATTGGGCATTATTAGTTCACCAACTCAAAACGATCGCGATACTTCTCGAGAATTGATTGAAGGTCTTCATTTGACGGATCATCATCACAAACAATTGCCATTTCCTCGTCCCATGTAGCTATTTGTTCTTCGAGCGTAATACCACACTTTGAACTGTCACACACTATGCAACGTTTGGCTGCGCATGAGAAAGCATCCCGTTTTCTTTGCACCTCCAAGTTGCTGTGTGTTGTAATGCCGCCATCTAAGGATAATCCGTTAGCGCCTATAAATGCGAGGTCAAAGCCACCGAGTTTTTTGGCCATGGTATTGACACCCAAAGAATCATCTATTCCAAAAGGAATGAGCGCTTGAGTTGAAGGACGTACCTGCCCGCCGGGAACATATACATGCATCGTTGCGGTATCGTCATCAAAACCCAGCTTGGTACAGCAGTTTGCAATATACGAAGCATGGGGTACAGAAGGCGTTACTATATCTACGTTTGCCAATGTTTTGGCTGTAAGCCTGTTGCAAACAATTTTTGTAATCTCGGCCGTTGTCGAGCCGGCATCCAAATAGATGGTCATGCCGCTTTTTATGCGCATAGCCGCTCGCCGGGCAATTTTGAGTTTCTTCTCGTGGTTTAAATATGACTTCCATAGCGAATGTTCTTCTACCAGGTACATTTCATAACCGTCATAATAAATACCGGAGAGAAGGTTTTTCGCAAACATCTCCTGGAGCAGGCTCTCAAACTCTTCAAACTCCAGCCGCTCTGTAAGGACAGGCAACAGCTTCTTGTAAAGATCGCTGATAGAAATAGGATTGTCTATTCTGTGCTTAAAGACAATCTTGTCAACCTGCACTGCAAGATCGTTAAGGACCTGATCTGCATTTTTAACTGTCTGCTCGGCATTTAAGGCAACCGGATGCTGCTTGCGGTCAAGGTCATCGCAGATGAGTGCAAAGAGCTGAGACGCAACCTTTTTAGCCGTCTCGGTGAATTCAGAATCATCAAATACGAACATATCAATGGATTTGCGGTTACTGCTGCCGGTAAATAATTCCGGGAAATATGTGCTCTTTTGATCCTGGCTCAGTGACAGGGCAATGGGCAAAACAAACGTTCTGTGCAGTTGTTTCTCGCGCTCAAGAGCCCAGGCCAGCTCTTTGTGTACCCATTCAGAGCGAGCGGCATCGCTGTCAACAAAAATGACGAGATAGTCAATTTCTTCTTTGATGGCTTTCTCGAATTTGGGTGCAAGGTTATCTCCCCACAAAAGGTCTTTCTCGTCAAGCCAGCTCGAAACTGCCTTAGGAAGATTATTGATAATGCCTTTTACTGTAGCCTTATTTTTGCTGGCATGACTAAAAAAGATCTTCACAACATACCCCCCGCAACAGACGTTTTCTTGATATTTTAAATCTATTCTCTCCTTTACGCAAACATTCAACTGAGAACAAAACCGGTGCTACACAGCAATCAGTAACACAAGTATTACCACAGAACGAGCCTGAGCGGGTACTCTCATTTTATCTGATGCTTCATGATATACTTGGGCTCAATATATACAGAGGAGTAAGGAACAGCATGAAGGCGAATACTTCTGCGAACAGCGTACAATCTAAACTCGGAGCACTGAGGACTTCTGTGTTTAATAAAACGGTTGGCAGGCTCATGCGGCGCATAGGCCTGCATATGCAGGCAGATTATTCTCAGGACACGATGTTTGGTCACGCTTTTGTATACACCATTGAAGGTTTTAGCGATAAATTTGGCGAAGGCGAGAAACCTGTGCGCGTGCTCGATGTTGACGGCAGTTATCAAAGCGCGACGTATCTTGATGACGATATGGTCTATGACTTGGTATTTGCTTATGATACCTACTATGACCTCGCTTTTGAACTCAATCCCCAGGCAAACAACGTGTGTATGATTGGGGGCGGCGGCTATGCATATCCTAAGCACTTTATTGCGACTTATCCCGAGAAACGCATAGATGTGATTGAGGTTGACCCCGCTATAGAGCAAATAGCCCACAGGTTTTTCTTTTTAGACCGTCTTATTGAGGAGTTCGAAACTGAATCTACCGGTAAGCTGGAACTTATTTGTGCAGATGGGTTAGCATATCTCAAAGAATATGCCCGCTCTCTGCAAGAGTTGCAGACTGCCGAAGATCAAAACCCAAAACCATATGACATCATTATGAACGATGCCTTTAAATCGCTCGAGCCTTCGCAAGATCTTGCAACCGTAGATGCTGTGGAGCTTTACCGCAGCTGCCTCACTCCTGAAGGCCTCTATCTATCAAATGTAGTTGCAACTCTTGAGGGTAAAGACTCGGAGTTTTTATACACAGCCGTAAACAATCTTAAGCAAGTTTTCTCGCAAGTAAAAATAGTCCCTTGTTATGATCCTACCGCTACAACCCACAACCCGCTAACTCCCAATAACCATATGCTCATAGCTTCTGATATTGCCTACGATATCCCTTATGCGCTGGAGCTTTATTAAACTGCTCGTTTTGTCTCTTATTCAAAACTACCTAAATCATCCGGCTCGATTACCTTAAAACCGTTTTCCATGAGGAGCTGAGCCGTGATTCCCGGCCCGTCTACTAAAGTACCCGAGAATGTCCCGTCATAGTGATGCCTCACGCCGCAACTTGGACTCCGGGGCTGAAGAATTACCAGATCAGGCTGCTCCTGTTTTGCAATCTCAAGACACTTTTGTGCTCCGGCACGGAACTCCGCGTCAACATTTCTTCCGTCTTTTGTTGTTGCGATACCATCTCTAATTTCGACCGGAATCCGTGGTATTGGCAAGCCTCCCAAAACTTCCGGGCATATCTTGATGAGTGTATTCTCTGTTTCCAGACGAGACACTCTTGTATCAAGATTATTACCTCCGCTGTATTTACAGTTTTCACCCACCAGGCAGGCGCTTACCATGATTTTCATGATTTTATCCTATATAGTGCCACTTATACGTCTGTTTTATCCTTTAACCAGCACTATCTCTTGTGTAAACTATGATAGTGCTATTTATAAGTTAACTATATACTATCCAATACTAACTTATGAATAATTATGATGCGCCAGTTTGGTATTAACCAAATTAACCAAAACGGCTCACCCTTTCTTCGCCTAAAAGCTCTTTATCACTTTTGTCTTGCGGCCAACCAGGCTCAGGGTCGTTGCTTCTTATGGTATTTGTTAACTCGTTAAACGTTTTGATTCGCTGGGCTCGTAACACATCTATACTATTCTCAAAAGCTGAGTCGATTCTCACATTTGTTGGCATTCTGTCTCTCTAGCTCAATAAATACATGTATTCATGATATATCATGGTATAGAATAATCAAATGATATTTCAAACAACCTGCCCCTTTAACACAGAGTTAAATGCAGATAAATGCAACAATTGCAATAAGCCACTGAGTGAACAGGGTGAGTGAACAGGGGACGTGTTGGTGTTCAAAAATGAACACCAACACGTCCCCTCATATGTTCATCGCCCTGTCAAGTGACAAGCCTGCCCAGCCCCAAATTCGCGAGATTTGGGGCGTTTGGGCAGTTCATATGTGTCACATTTATGAAGTGTTTACCCAAGCGTGGTCTTCGCTTTTGGTTGAACC